>NZ_DBMCTG010000007.1:0-86508 GCF_056976295.1 Candidatus Avelusimicrobium sp. | reverse complement strand
ATTGATTACGCCTGTGGCTATGGAAGAAGGTTTGCGCTTTGCAATCCGCGAAGGTGGCCATACGGTAGGCGCCGGTGTTGTAACCAAAATTATTGAGTAGTTTTACTGCTTAATGTGCAAAAAGGGGACCGACTGTTCGGCCCCCTTTTTTGTTGGTACAAAGTAACCCGGTATAGCCGGGGGGATAGTTATTGTTTTAAGGGACATTAATTTATGAATACTTCTTACTTTTTGCACCGTCAAAAAGTAACAAAAAACTCGCCGCTCGGGCTCCATAAAAAGCAGTTCGCGGCGGGAAATTTTATAACTCGCTTCGCTCAAACAATAAAATTTCTTGTCCGACGTGAACGCTTTTTATAAACGGAGCAAAGAGCGGCCAAACAGCCAAAAAACGAGGTAATTTTGCTCTTTGTAAAGACTTAAAATAACTATCGGTGTAGAGGTGTCATTTGCAGCGTTTTATTTTCATCGAGGTCAGTACTTTACCCCTAGACTTGTGAGAGATTTGCAAATATCTTTTCCTTGTTCTGTCTCTGAAGAACAGGACAAACAATTTTCCCCATCAACGGAAGGGTAACAACGCCATAAATCATAAATGCTTTCGTCCTTTATATTTCCTGTGCAGGTTCCTTTACACCGGTAGGCGGCTACACCTGTCATGTCGTCTCTTGTCAGATAGAAGAAATTTTTTGTTACATACATAGGACCACAACAACCTGAGTCCTTCCAGTAGCCACCAGATAAAGAAATATCCCAGTTTTCGGGATCGGCATATACAGCACTATCATAAACACCACTACTTAAAATAGTTGTTTCCACAGCATTAACAATATTACTGGTAATAGAAAGAGCCTCGGTTGCACGGGCTTTTTCTACGGCTTTGGTGTATTGCGGCAAGGCGACGGCTGATAAAATACCGATAATCAGCACGACTACTAACAATTCTATTAAGGTAAAACCTTTTTCCATACTTTTCTCCTTGTCAGTTCTTGGAAAAAAGGCTCATAAAAAACGGCTGCCTATCTTGCGCCAGAGCAAGTGCCGCAAGTATAAACAGCCGTAGTCTGCCGCCAAAAAGGCGGCAAACATTCAGCCCAAGAAAAAGGGGTTATAAGGCCCTTTCCCTTGCGCATTTGATCGGCTGTTTTTGGACTTGCTCTGGATTACGTTCGTAATGCCTCCGTGTTCTTCACACGGTTCCAAAAACAGATAAATTTTTATTTCTACAACACTTTAAGTATAACAAATTTAAACGTATTCTCCCAGTTTGGTATAATATAAATAATCATTATATAAGGAGTCGCTCGTATGAATATTAAATTAGCGGGCTTTTTGGGCAGTGTTCTGTTGCTGGCGGGTTGTGCGGCCACGGAACAGGGGTATCAGCCCATTAACCCAAAAGCCAAAAACTATGCCGAAGCGTTGCGGTCGGCTGATAAATCGTGCCAAGTAGATGCGGATTGCACCTCGGTCAACAAGGGTTGCTGCCTGTGCCACGGCAAAGAAGCGGTTAATAAAGCGGCCGCCAAAGCATTGCAATCCCGTTGGAATAAAGAATGCGCTGATGGCGTATGCACCTTGGAAATGTGTTATGTGGAACTGAACACGTCCTGCCAAAACGGAACTTGTGTGGGCACGCCCAAGCCAATGAAGGACTATTTTGCTAAATAAGGAGAGATAAGTGAAAAAAATTCTAATTGTATTAGCCTGCGCCGCCGCATTGGGCGCTTGTGCTTCTTCCGGTGCGGGGATTAATGCCACTCCGGCCAAATTAACCAAAGCCGTTGCCGCGGCAGACAGAACCTGCCAAACGGATGCCGATTGTGTAGCCGTTCAAAAAGGGTGCTGCCCTTGTGCGGGCTTTGAAGCCGTAAATAAAACGGCGTCCGCCAAGGTTCAAAATGTGCTTGAAAAGGCCTGCGCTAATGCCGGTTGTACGCGCGAAGCCTGCTACACCCGCATTACCACTGCGTGTGTAAACAATGTTTGCACGGGTAAACTGATTACCCCCAAAGCAGTGGCTTTTTAAGGCAGAAACTTTATAATGTGCCCGGCCTCCCGAAAACAGGCCGGGTGCTGTATTGTAAAGCCCGACGGAGAAAGTCTTTACAATACAAGACGGATATTATACAATATATATAAGCGAATTTTAGGCGCTAGACAAAGAAACGAAATGGTGAAAAACGTGAGTATTTGTATAGCGCAAAAGCCCACTAATTTGGTATAATAAAATGTACTGAATTGGACGAAAGGCAGGAAATTCCATACCGGCTCGTCGGAGAAAGCGACCCGGGGGAGGAGTTTCTGCCGAATAATTTTTTTGTAAAAAACATTTAAGGAAAACCAAAAATGGTAGAAAAAACAGAAAAAAAGGCGAAAGTATTGAGCCAAGAAAGAATCCGCATTAAATTGCGTTCTTACGATCACCGTATGTTGGACGCCTCGGTTTCCCGCATTGTGGAAACTGCACAAAAAACGGGCGCCATCGTGGCGGGTCCTGTTCTTCTCCCGGTTCGGATTAAGAAGTACACCGTACTTCGCTCTCCCCATACCGATAAAAAGAGCAGAGAACAGTTTGAAATGCGTATTCACAAAAGACTCATTGATCTGAAAAGTCCCACTTCCAAGACCGTTGACGAGTTGATGAAATTAGACTTGCCGGCCGGTGTGGATGTGGCAATCAAAAGCAACTAACAGGAAACCTGATAGAATATGACTGAAGAAATCAAAAATGCTGCTGGTGCCCAAGAGGCAACCCCCGTTGCTGAAGCGGCCAAAGCAGAAACTGTCAAAGAAGCCCCGGCTACGTTTCGTTTCGTAATCGGCGAGAAAGTGGGTATGACCCAACTCTTTGATGAAAAAGGCAACCTTCACGGTGTGTCCGTTGTAAAAGCGGGTCCGTGCAAAGTTGTACGTGTCAGAACCCAGGATAAAGACGGCTACAATGCCGTTTGCGTGGGTTTTGGCGAAGTGAAAGAAAACAAACTCAATAAACCTGAACTCGGTTATTTCAAAAAAGCCAATGTGGCGCCGGTCAAACATATGAAGGAATGCCGTGTGGCCGACGTAAATGGTTTTGAAATTGGTCAAGTCATTTCACTTGAAAAGATTTTTAAACCCGGCGACTATGTGGACGTCCAGGGGAAAATTAAAGGCCACGGTTTTGCCGGCGCGATGAAACGCCACGGCTTTGCCGGCCAGCCTGATTCCCACGGTGCGTCTGACAGATGCCGCGCTCCGGGTTCCTTGGGCTCCCGCCGCTCTTTGGGTAAAGTGCTCTCCGGTCAGCGTATGGCTGGCCACTATGGTACCACCACCCATACCGTCGCCAAGATTGAAGTTGTGAAAGTGGATAACGAAAACGGTCTCTTGTTCCTTAAAGGCTCTGTGCCGGGTGCAAGAGGTTCTATCGTCTCCGTCTTGGAAACTTCCAAATACAAAAAACACTATGTGGCGCCCCAGCAGCATAAAGTGTCTGCTTCTAAGGCCGCCAACAAGAAGTAAGGACTTTGACCCATGGAAACTAAAGTTTTAGATATTAAAGGAAAAGAAAAAGGGACCTGCGCTCTGCCGGACAGTTTGTTCGCCGTCAAAGCCAACCCTACGTTCCTGCACGAAGTCATCACCGCCTTTTTGGCCAACCAAAGACGCGGCACCGCTGATGTAAAAACTCGCAGCGAAGTGTCCGGAACCGGCAAAAAACCGTGGAAACAGAAAGGTACCGGCCGCGCCCGCCAGGGCAGTTTGCGCGCCGTGCAATTCCGCCACGGCGGTATCGCTTTTGGACCTACCCCGCATTCCTATCGTCAGGATTTGCCGGCCGCCAAACGCAGAACCGCTTTGGCTATGGCTCTTTCCACCAAACTGGCCGAAGGCAACTTGGTAGTTTTGGACTCTTTGACCTTCAAAGAACCCAAAACCAAAGCCTTTGCCGCCGTAATGGAAACATTAGCCGCCGGCCGCAAACCGTTGGTGCTTGATAACTTTGCCGACGAAAATGCTGCTTTGGCCTGCCGCAATATGGAAGGTTTAACCCATATCCCGACGCAGGACATCAACGCCTACGTGGTGCTCAACAGTTCCAAAGTCATCTTGACCAAAGACGCTGTTGAAAAACTGTGCGATACTTTCGCCAAGGAGACTAAATAATGTCCCGCACGTATGAAACGTTAAAAAAGCCCCTTTTGACTGAAAAAAGTCTTATTGAAAGAGACACGCATAACCGCTACGGCTTCGTAGTGGCCAAAACCGCGTCTAAGGGCGAAATCAAAACCGCGGTGGAAAAAATCTTTAATGTAACCGTTACCAAAATCAACACCATTAATGTAACGGGCAAAACCCACCGTATGGGTCGCTTTGAAGGGAAAAGACCTGATTATAAAAAGGCCTTTGTTACCTTGAAAGAAGGCGATAAAATTGAAGTGGTGGAAGCCGCTTCAAAGTAGCGAAAGGAGAAACTACTAACTATGCCTATTAAGTCATTTAGACCTTATACCCCTTCCCGCAGAACGATTACGGTTTCGGATTATTCCGATATCACCAAAACCACTCCGGAGAAGAGTTTAACCAAAGGTCTGCGCAAAACCGGCGGCAGAAATAACACCGGTATGATTATGGTTCGCCACATTGGCGGCGGCCACAGACGTGCTTACAGACAAATTGATTTTAGAAGAGAAAAATACGGCATTCCGGCCAAAGTCGTGTCTATTGAATACGATCCGAACAGAAGTGCCCGTATTTGTCTTTTAAATTACGCTGACGGCGAAAAGAGATATATTCTTCATCCGCTCGGCGTACAGGTGGGCGATGTGTTGATGTCCGGCCCGGCCGCTGATATTAAAGTGGGTAACTGCCTTGCTCTTAAAAATATTCCCGAAGGTACTTTTATCCACGCGATTGAATTGAAAGTTGGCAAAGGCGCCCAGTTGGCTCGCAGCGCGGGCAGCCAGGCCCAACTTATGGCCAAAGAATCGGACTATGCCCATATCAAAATGCCGTCCGGTGAAATTCGCTTGGTCCCCAGCGCTTGCTGCGCTACTATCGGCCAAGTGGGCAACATTGACCACGGCAACGTCGTAATCGGCAACGCCGGCAGAAACAGACATCGCGGCGAAAGACCTACCGTACGCGGTAGCGCTATGAACGCGGTTGACCACCCGATGGGCGGCGGCCGTGGGCACGGTAAAGGCGGAAATATTCCGCGCTCCCCGTGGAACCAGCAGACCCGCGGTCTGAAAACTCGCTCCACCAAAAAAGCGTTCGGCTGGATGATTGTCAGCGACAGAAGAAAAAACAAGGCTAAGTAATTATGGGAAGATCAACTAAAAAAGGTCCGTTCGTGGATTTAAACCTGTTGGAAAAAGTTCAGGCGATGAACGCTTCCAACGAAAAGAAACCTATCAAGACGTGGGCAAGAGCCTGCACCATCGTGCCGGAATTCGTGGGACACACGTTTCTGGTGCACAATGGCAGAAAATTTCTTCCCATTTACGTTTCCGAAAGAATGGTAGGATACAAACTCGGTGAATTTTCTTTCACTCGTTTGTTCAAAGGTCACGGTGGTATGACGAAAGATTCCACCGCCCTGAAATAAGAGTTGAGGATTTGATATGGAAGCTTGTGCAAAAGCTAAATTTCAACGTTTCGGCAGCCGCAAGGTAAACTTGGTGCTGGATCAAATCCGCGGTAAAAACGTCAAGGCGGCGGAGGAAGTTCTTCCTTTCGTAGCCAAACGCACCTCGGATTTGGTGGCCAAAACTTTACACAGCGCTGCTGCTAACCTGGAAGTGAAAGCCGGCAAAAAACTGGATTTCAGCAAAGTCTTCATTAAAGAAGCGTTTGCTAACCTCGGCCCCAGCGGCCACTTGAAAAGAGTACAGCCCGGCCCGCAGGGTCGCGCTATGCCCTATAAGAAAAGTATGTGTCATTTGACTGTCATTGTTACCGACGAAAAAAAGGGAGGTCGCTAATTTATGGGACACAAGATTCATCCCCGGTCAATTAGATTAGGTTATATTCAGGATTGGCGTTCCAGATGGTTCGCCCCCAAGAATATGCCCGCGCTTATTAAAGAAGACTTTGATATCCGCAAAATCATTGACGACAAATTCAAAATGGCGGCTGTCAGTTACGTCGGCATTGAAAGAGCCGGTGCGTTCTTGCGTGTGAATGTTCACACTGCCCGCCCGGGTGTGGTAATCGGCAAAAAAGGCGCCGATATTGAAGCGTTGAGAAAAGAATTGGAAGCCCTTACCGGCAGCAAAACTTTCGTCAACGTGATTGAAATTAAAAATCCGGAAACGGACGCCCAACTGGTAGCCCAGAATATCGCTATGCAACTTGAAAAGCGCGCTCACTATGGCGCCGCTATGAAAAAAGCGATTGAAAAGGCCTTGTCCGGTAAAGCGCTCGGTATTAAAATTATGGTGTCCGGCAGACTCGGCGGCGCGGAAATCGCCCGCACCGAGTGGAAACGCGAAGGCCGCGTTCCGCTGCACACCTTGTGCGCCGATATTGACTACGGTTTCACCGAAGCCAACACCATCAGCGGTAAAATCGGCATTAAAGTCTGGATTTTCAAGAGAACCCACTTCGCCAAATCTCCGAAAGAGATTATGAACGAACTCAAGAAACATCGCGACATGGAAAGCGGTTCCACCGAAGGCGCGACGGAAGTTGCCGCCCCGGCTGTGGAAACCAAATAGAGGACTTTGACTTATGTTAATGCCTAAAAGAGTTAAATATCGCAAGCCCTTCAGCGCGCCGCGCATTAAAGGTAATGCCAAGCGCGGTACGGAAGTGGTCTTTGGCGAATTTGGGTTGAAAGCGTTGGAACCCAAATGGATTACCGCCCGGCAGATTGAAGCTGCCCGTATTACCTTGTCCCGCTTCATCAAGAAAAAAGGCAAATTGTGGATTCGCATTTTCCCGGACAAAGCCATTACGAAACACCCCGCCGAAACCCGTATGGGTAAAGGTAAAGGCGCGCCCGAATATTGGGCCGCTGTGGTGAAGCCCGGCAGAATTTTGTTTGAATTGGAAGGCGCTTCTGTGGAAGACACCAAAAGAGCCATGCGTTTGGCTTCCGACAAACTGCCGATTAAGACGAAACTGGTAACCAGAAGGTAGTTTATGAAAACGAACGAAAAAGAAGTTTTGAAAAAGAAAACGTTGGCCGAACTGAATGAAGCGCTCGGCAAAGCCCAAGAAAAGAAGTTCAACCTTCTTTTCAAACACAGCACCACTCCCATCGCTAACCCGATGGAAATTAGAGCGGTCAGACGCGAAATTGCTCTTTTGCAAACGCTGATCAACCAGAAGAAAGAGCAAAAATAGAGGTTTTAAAAATGGAAAATCAAGAAACCCGTGCTAAAAGAAAGGTCCTCACCGGCGTGGTTGTGTCCGACAAAATGAACAAAACCCGCACCGTTATGGTGGAACGCCTGGTTCACGACGACCGCTATGGCAAAACGCTCAAAAGAGCGGCCAAATTCCACGCGCACGACGAGGCCAACGAAACCAAAATCGGCGACAAAGTGGAAATTATGAGCACCCGTCCCGTTTCCAAAACGACGAAATGGCGTGTTTCCAAGATTGTGGAAAAAGCCAGAGCTTAGTTTTTAAAAACTACGGAGTTATTAAAGTATGATTCAATTAAGAAGCATAGTCAATGTGGCCGACAATTCCGGCGCGCGTAAAGTCCAGTGCTTTAAAGTGCGCGGCGGCCACCACCGGGATATCGCAACTTTGGGAGATGTCGTGATGTGCTCCGTCAGAGATGCGATCCCTACCTCCGCCATTAAAAAAGGCGACGTAGTCCGCGCGGTAGTCGTTCGCGTGGCCCGCGAAAAAAGAAGAAAAGACGGTTCCTATATTCGTTTTGATGACAACGCTGTTTGCATCATCAACGATAACGGCGAACCCAAAGGCACCCGTGTGTTCGGGCCCATTGCCAGAGAACTCAGAGAAAAGAACTTTTTGAAAATCATTTCCCTGGCTCCTGAGGTGGTATAGAGTATGATTATCAAGAAGAAAGATACCGTGCTGGTTTTGGCCGGCAAGGACAAAGGCAAGAAAGGCGAAGTGAAATCTGTCAACCCGGGCAAAAACAAAGTAGTAGTTGCCGGCGTAAATATGATTTCCAAACACACCAAGCCTACTCAAAATAAGCAAGGCGGCATCATCCAGATGGAAGCGGCGTTGGATGCTTCTAACGTAGCGGTCATCTGCGGTAAATGCAAAAAAGCGATGACGCCCAAAGTGCAAGTTTCGGCCGACGGTAAAAAAGTACGCGTTTGCCGCAAATGCAACGAGCCGATCATTTAATCCAGGTAAGAGAAAATGACTAAGAAAGAAACGAAAAACGTAACAAAGGCGCCCGAGGGATATACTCCTCGCTTGCAGGCCCTTTATAAAGAAAAAGTGCTTCCGGCCTTGCTCAAAGATATGGGTGTAAAGAGCCCGATGGCTGCGCCGAAACTCACGAAAATCGTGATTAACATCGGTGTAAAAGATGCCCGTGAAGACATTAAAGCGTTGGAAGTGGCCAAAGAAGATTTGACCGCCATCGCTGGTCAGGCTGCCCAAGTAAGACGCGCCAAAAAATCTATCTCTAACTTTAAACTTAGAGAAGGTATGCCTATCGGCGTGCGCGTAACGCTGCGCGGTGCGAGAATGTATGAATTTATGGAACGCTTCATTATGATCGCCTGCCCCCGCATCCGCGACTTTCAGGGTTTCAACCCGAGTTTTGACGGCAAAGGCAATTTGAACCTGGGTATTAAAGAACATTATATTTTCCCGGAAATTGATGTGGAAAAATCACCCAAAGCCCACGGTATGAACATTACGTTCGTTACCACGGCCGGCAACGATAAAAGCGGTCGCCTGCTCATGGATTATATGGGTATGCCCTTCCGCAAATCGGCTACTAAATAAGAGGACTAAAACTTTATGGCTACTAAAGCATGGGTTGCAAAAATGGCTAAGGACCAAAAGTTCGCCGTGCGCTATCACAACAGATGCCAAATCTGTGGCCGCGCAAGAGGTTACTACCGCGACTTCGGTCTCTGCCGTATCTGCCTGAGAAAGATGGCACACCAGGGTTTAATCCCGGGTCTTAGAAAATCGAGCTGGTAATTTACAGGAGGAGGTATCGCTTTCGGGCCAACTCCGTTACGGAAAGTGGCTTGGGACGATAACCTAGAATATGGATCCAATCGCAGATTTCTTAACCAGAATAAGAAACGCCAATATGAAGAAAAAAGAAAAAGTGGATATCCCTTTTTCTAAAATCAAAACCGAAATTGCGCGCATCCTCAAAGAAGAAGGATATATCGCCAATTTCAAAGCCGTCCATAATGAAACCAAGGGCGGCGTGGTAAGAGTATTTTTGAAATACACGCCGGAAAACGAATGCGTTATCCAGGGCCTCAAAAGAGTGTCCAAACCGGGTTCCCGCGTTTACAGCGCTTACAACAATATTCCGAAAGTTCGCGGCGCTTTTGGTATTTCTATTCTTTCCACTTCCAAAGGCTTAATGACCGACGCGCAAGCCAAAGCCGCCAAAATCGGCGGTGAACTTTTGTGCCAGGTCTGGTAAGGGGGGAATATGAGCAGAATCGGTAAAAAAATTATCAACATCCCCGCTAATACCAAAGTGGAAATTAAAGAGAACATCATCACCGCTACCGGCGCTTTGGGCACATTGTCCTACACTTTGCCGGAAGGTGTAACCCCCAAAATGGAAGGGGCTGTGTTGACTTTCTCTATCCCGGAAAACCGTGTGAAAGAACTTAACGCTATCCACGGCACCACCCGCGCGAACGTCTTTAATATCATTGAAGGCGTTACAAACGGTTTCTCCAAAACCTTGGAAATCAACGGTTTGGGTTACCGCGCAAATGTGGCCGGACAAAAACTCAATTTGGAATTGGGTTTCTCTCACCCCGTCAATTTGGATATCCCCACTGGCCTTACGGTCGTGGTGGATCCGAAATCCGGCGCGGTAACGATTAAAGGCAGCGATAAGTTCAAGGTGGGCGATTTCGCGGCCAAAATCAGAAGAATCAGACCTCCGGAACCCTACAAAGGCAGCGGTATTAAATACCAGGGCGAACATATTGCCCGCAAAGCCGGTAAGACTGCGGCGGGAGGTAAATAATTATGGCTACTAAGCAAGAAAGATATCAATTCAGAAAGGACCGCAGCCGCGGCCACCTGTTGAAAAACGGTGCGCACCGCCCGCGCCTTTCGGTGTACAGAAGTTTAAAATACATCTATGCCCAAATTATTGACGACAACACCCACAGCACGTTAGTGTCTGCCACGACGTTGTCCAAAGAATTTGAAGGCAAGTTTGACACCTCCGCCAAGAGTATTGAAGCCGCCAAGGCCTTGGGCGCTGCTATTGCCAAGAAAGCGCTTGAAAAAGGTATCAGCGAAGTAATGTTTGACCGCGGCGGACGCGTGTACCACGGCAGAATTAAAGCGCTTGCTGATTCCGCCAGAGAAGCAGGATTGAAATTCTAAGACAGGTGAATTTAATGTCCAATGAAACGCTAGTTAAAAGCGATAACAGAAAAGAAGCGAAAGGCAAAAGAGCCGAGTTTCAAAAAGCAAGACCGCTCGCCGAAGGCAAAACGACGGTCATCCACGTAGCCAGAACGGCCAAGGTAGTAAAGGGCGGTAAACGCTTTGGTTTCCGCGCGTTGGTCGTGGTCGGTAACGGTATGGGCAAAGTGGGCGTTGCTATTGGCAAGGCAAACCAGGTTCAGTTGGCTATTGCCAAGGCTGAATCTCACGCGAGAAAACATATGATTACGTTCCCGATTGTGGGCGAAACGATCCCGCACGAAACCATCGGCAAGTTCGGTGCTTCTTCCGTGTGGATGAAACCCGCCGCCCCCGGTACCGGTGTAATCGCCGGTAGCGGTGTGCGCCTCTTGTTTGAAGCCGCCGGTATCAAAGACGTGCTCGCCAAGAGTTTGGGCAGTTGCAATCCGTGCAACCTCGTGTATGCCACTATGGAAGCGTTCAAACAACTCAAAAGCAAAGAAGTTGTGAACGTTATCCGCGGCAAGGCTGAAAAAGCCGCTGCCGAAGCCCCGAAAGCCGAAGCGCCCGTAGAAGCCGCCAAGGCCGAATAGTTTTGTGGAGAGAATAAAATGGTAACTTTAAATAAACTTTTCCCTAAACATGGGTCTAGAAAAGCCAAAAGACGCTTGGGCCTCGGCCCGGGCTCTGGTTTGGGCAACTACTGCACCAAAGGTATGAAAGGGCAGACTTCCCGCTCCGGTAACAGCCGCAAGGAAAGCAAAGAAGGCGGTCAGATGCCTCTTATCCGCCACACGCCGAAAAGCGGTTTTTCCAATAAAGACTTTGCCAAGCGTTACGATTATGTAAACCTCGGCTCCTTGGAAAAAGTGTTTGCGGCCGGTGCGGAAGTAACCCCCGAAGCCTTGAAAAAAGCGGGCATCATTCACGATGTTACCCGTGTCAAAGTGTTGGCTAACGGCGCTTTGACCAAGGCCTTGAAAGTGTCTGCTCACGGTTTTTCTGCCACCGCCAAAGCGGCGATTGAAAAAGCCGGCGGCACCGTAACCGTGCTTGAACAGAAGACCAAATAATGGCTAACAACACAGTTGCAAATATCTTTAACGCCCCCGAACTCAAGAAGAGGCTTCTCTTCTTGATCGGGGCGTTGGCTGTTTTCCGGATTGCGGCTGCAATCCCAATACCCGGTATCAATGCGGATGTTTTGAAACAACTCTTTGCCGCCCACCAAAACGGTATTCTTGGTTTTATGAATATCTTTTCGGGCGGTGCGTTGGGGAAATTCTCCATTTTGGCCTTGGGTATTATGCCGTACATCAATGCGTCCATTATTATGGGGCTTGTTCGCGGGGCGCATATTTTCCCCGCGTTGGACAGAATGCATAAAGAGGGCGAATCCGGCAGAAGAAAAGAAAACCAGATTACCCGTATTTTTGCACTGTTCCTGGCTGTTTTGCAAGGCGCTATGATGACCTTCGCCATCACGAAAGTGGAAGGCGCAGGCGGCGTATCGGCGGTAGTCAATCCGTCCTTTATGTTTTTTGTAACCACCGTGCTGACCCTCGCGGCCGGTACGATGTTTGTAATGTGGTTAGGCGAACAGATTACGGAAAAAGGGGTGGGTAATGGTATTTCGCTCATCATTTTTGCCGGTATCGTGGACCGCTTGCCCAGTGCTATTATGGAAGTCGTCAACCGTGTAAAAACGGACGAAATGGACTTCTTTATGGCCTTGGTGATTTTTGGTGCGGCGATTGTGATTACCGCGTTAGTGGTATGGCTGGAAACGGCCCAACGCCAAATCCCGGTTCAGTATGCCAAACGCCAGGTAGGGAATAAAACTTATGGCGGACAGACCAGTTATCTGCCGCTTAAAATTGACCAGAGCGGTGTGATTGCAGTAATCTTTGCATCCTCTGTTATTTCCTTACCGCTGACGATTGCCAGTTTTAACCAAGAAGCCGCTTGGGCGCAGAAACTGTTGGAGGCTATGAGCCGCAGCAACGGTTGGTATATGTTGATTTTCTCCGCGCTCATTATTTTCTTCTGCTATTTCTACAATTCTATGACGATTAACCCGTCCGATTTGGCAGACAATATGAAGAAATGGGGCGGCTTTATTCCGGGTATTCGTCCCGGAGAACCGACCAAAAACTACATTGAGTGGGTAATGAACCGCTTGACGTTCTGCGGTGCCATCTTTGTATGTTTGGTGGCCGTCTTGCCGGATTTCTTCCGTGCGGAATTTAACGTGGACTTTTACTTCGGCGGTACGGCTTTGCTTATCGTCGTTGGTGTCGCGTTAGATACCGTCGGTCAAATCCAAGCCCATCTCTTGGCCCGCAATTACGAGCCGTTGATGAAGGGAAGCAAGAGAATCAAAGGCCGCTGGTTCAACGTCCAGTAATTTCGTATTTTTGGGGGATTTCGGTGTTGCCCCTTCTTTCGCATAGCAGGTATAGTATGCTTCAAGAAGGTGCGCCTAGAAATCCCCTCAAAAATCCAAAATTACTCATTAAGTTTTGGGTTCCCTCAAAATCTTAAAAAATTAGTTTGGTTGTATTTTTTCGCAAATTATTTTGTGTGTGGCTCTGTTGGGGCTACACACAAAGTTGTTTGAAAGAATAGGAAGGAATTTTTAAAGTGAATATTGTTTTAATGGGCTGCCCGGGTGCCGGTAAAGGCACGCAGTCGGCCAAGTTGCAAGATGAATTTCAGTTGAAGCACATTTCCACCGGGGATGTTCTGCGCGCGGAAATTGCTTCCGGTTCCGAACTCGGCAAAAAGATTTCCGGCATTATTGAAAACGGAAATTTGGTGCCGGACGAACTGATGATTTCTATGTTGGAAAATATTGTCAAATCTACGGATAAAGGCATTATTTTTGACGGTTTTCCGCGCACGGTAGCACAAGCCGAAGCGTTAGATGCTATGATGGCCCGCCTCGGACGTGAAATTACGGAAGTAATTATGATTGACTTGCCGGAAAGCGAAGTGGTCAGCCGTATTACCTCCCGCCGCCAATGCAAAAAATGCGGTGCTATTTTGCACGTCAATCCGGAAGCCCCGCTTGCCGAATGTCCGTCTTGCGGTGGTGAATTATACACCCGTGCGGACGATACCGCCGAACACGTTAAACGCCGCTTGGAAGTGTATCACAACGATACGCTGCCGGTAAAAAATTATTATCTAAACAGCGGGAAATACGTAGAAATCAAGGGTAACCAAACCCCCGAAAAAGTTTTTGAAGACATTGTAAATGTCATCAAGAAGGCAAAATGATTGAAGTAAAAAACGATAGCGAACTCCAAAAGATGCGTGAAGCCGGCAAAGTAACGGCGGCGGTTCTCAAACTGATGACCGAACTCGTTAAGCCGGGTATTTCTACGCTGGAATTGGATGCCGCGGCCGAAAAGACGATTCGCTCCTTCGGGGCGACACCGCTCTTTCTCGGTTATTATGGTTTTCCGGGCACTATTTGCGCTTCCGTAAATGAAGAAGTCGTGCACGGAATCCCAAAAAAAGATAGAATATTAAAGAGTGGTGATATTATCAGTATAGATACAGGGGCTCGCCTTGACGGCTTCTGTTCTGATGCCGCAATCACCCTCGGCGTGGGAGAAGTTTCTGACGAAGCCCAAAGACTGATGGACGTTACCAAAAAGTCTTTATATAAGGCAATCGGGCAAGTCAAACCCGGCAAACGTCTTGGCGACGTGGAGCACGCGGTGGAAACTTTTGCCAAGCAAAAGGGCGTAGGTGTCGTGCGTGATTATTGCGGGCACGGTATTGGACGCAATATGCACGAAGAACCCAGTATCCCGAATTTCGGCAAGCCGGGCACGGGACCGCTCTTGGAAAAGGGTATGGTCTTGGCAATAGAACCTATGCTTACTGCGGGAACATATAGAGTCAGGGAGTTGGATGACGGTTGGACTGTGGTTACAGCGGACGGGAAGTATGCCGCCCACTTTGAACACACAGTAGCCGTTACGGCTAACGGCAGTGAAATTTTCACGGCCTTTGAATAATCTACGCCGGCGCTTTTTGGAAGGTTCAAAAGGGCGCGGCGGATGTTTGTTCTAAATTTATCCGAACTCGGAGTCGTATGAGCGATAAGATAGAAATTGAAGGTAAAGTCTTGGAATCGCTGCCCAATGCGATGTTTAAAATCGAAATCCCGGGCGGCAAAATTATTCTGGGACATATATCCGGCAAAATGAGAGTTCATCATATAAGAATTCTACCGGGCGACAAGGTCAGACTGGAATTGTCTCCTTACGATTTGACCCGCGGCAGAATAACTTATAGGGAGAAATAAATGAAAGTCAGAGCCAGTGTAAAAAAGATATGTCAGAAATGCAAAATCATTAAGCGCAACGGCGTAGTCCGTGTGGTTTGCGAAGTCGCGAAACACAAACAACGCCAAGGTTAATTTAAGGAGTTTTAGAAGAATATGGCTAGAGTCGCAGGTATTGATTTACCTAAAAATAAAAGAATTGACGTCGCCCTGGAATATATTTACGGCATCGGCAAGAAAAACGCTAAAGACGTGCTTGCCAAATTGAACGGCCAGATTGATCCCGCTACCCGCGTGAAAGACTTGACCGAACAGCAGGCCGGTTTGCTCAACACCATTTTGCAGAAAGAATACAAAGTGGAAGGCGAACTCCGCCGCGAAGTGGCGCAAAACATTCACCGCGCCATTGAAATCGGTTCCTATCGTGGCCAGCGCCACCGCCGCAACCTGCCGGTCCGCGGTCAGCGCACCAAAACTAACAGCAGAACCCGCCGCGGCAGAAGAAAAACCGTGGGTGCTAAAACCAAATAACTTTTAATATTAGGAATTTAAACATATGGCAGAAGAAAAAGTAACAACGGCCCCGGCCGCGCAAGCGCCGGCGGCGAAAGGAAAGAAGAAAAACGCCAAAGCGCCGGTATTCGGCGTGGTGCATATTTACTGCTCGTTCAACAATACGATTGTAACTGTTTCGGACGACAAGGGCAACACGATTGCTTGGTCCACCGCCGGTTCCCACGGCTTCAAAGGCACCAAGAAAAGCACTCCGTTTGCCGCGCAAATCACCAGCAATAAGGCTGCTGAAAAAGCCGTTGCTATGGGTATGCGCGAAGTAGCCGTAAAAGTTTGCGGCCCGGGCCAAGGCAGAGAAACTGCCGTGCGCGCCGTACAGCAAGCCGGTTTAACCGTGTCTTCCATTAAAGACATCACCCCCATCCCCCACAACGGATGCAGACCGCCCAAAGCCAGGAGAGTATAAGATTTATGTCTAGATATACAGGACCCAGCTGCAAAAAGTGCAGAAAATTAGATTGCAAACTTTTCTTGAAAGGGAGCAAATGCTACACCAACTGTGTCATTGACAAGTTGGCGGCCGTAACCAAACGCGGCGGCAAAGTTAGAAAAGCCAAAGTGTCCGAATACGGTATTCGTTTGCAGGAAAAGCAGAAAGCCAGACTTCAATCTGGTATGTCTGAAATTCCGTTCCGCAATTTGTTTGATTCCGCTGCCAAGGCCGAAGGCCAGACCGGTGAAAATTTCTTGCGCAAATTGGAAACCCGCTTGGACAACACCGTCCGCCGCTTGGGTTTTGCCATTTCGCTTAAAGCCGCTCGCCAGTTGGTATTGCACGGATATGTAACCGTAAACGGTAAAGCCGTAAACGTGCCTTCTTACCAGTTGCGCTTGGGCGACAAAGTAACCCTGAATGCCGCCTTGGCTGAAAATGTGGAAGTAAAGCAAGCCTTGACGGATGCCGAAAAGCGCAACCAGCGCCCGAGCTTCTTGGAATACGATGCGGAGAAGATGACCGGCAAACTTTTAAGATGGCCCGACAGAGCGGAAATGTCCTACCCTGTCAACGAGCAGCTCATCGTAGAATACTATTCTAAATAGTTTGGAGGCAATAATGGCTTTTAACGAAATAGTCCTTCCGCAAAAGATTCAACTGGAAGAAAAAACCGCGTCCGACTTTTACGGCAAATTTATTGCCGAGCCGTACGAAAGCGGTTACGGTCATACGGTGGGCAACTCCCTGCGCCGGATTTTACTTTCCGGTATGGAAGGGGCCGCTGTAACCGCCGTCAGAATCGCGGGTGCCGTGCACGAATTTAGCACGATTCCCAACGTGCGGGAAGACGTTATCAATATTTTGCTCAATATGAAACGTCTGCGCGTGAAAATGGAAGGCAAAAACCGTGAATATTTGCAGTTGCACGTCACCAAACCCGGCGTGGTTACGGCTGCGGATATTGAAGAAGCGTCCGGTGTGGAAATTGTCAATAAAGACCTGGCCTTGGCCACCTTGGAAGTGGGCGGCAGCCTGGAAATGGAAATTGAAATTTCCCGCGGCAAGGGTTATGTGCCTGCCGAAGATTTAACCAAAATTCAGCGCCCTGCCGGGTTTATCCCGGTGGATGCCCTGTTTTCTCCGATTGTGAAGGTCCACTACGACGTGGAACCTGCCCGTGTCGGCCAGAAAACGGACTATGACCGCTTGATTTTGGAAATTACCACCGACGGCACCTTGGCTCCGGCCCGGGCGTTGCACCGTGCAGCGGTATTGCTGTCCAGTTCTTTGCATATTTTCACGATTGAAGGCGAAGACGATTGCGTGGCTACCACCAGCGACGAAGCGGTGGAAGAACCCGTGTCTGCCACGGGGGCTGTCGCCGGCGCGAGTGTCAATTCCAAATTGGATGAACTGCTCAACCAGTCCATTGAATTTATTGAATTGTCGTCCCGCTCCATTAATTGTCTTAAATCCGAAAATATTAACACGGTCCGCGATTTGGTTAAAATGACCGAAGATGACTTGAAAATGATTAAGAACTTCGGTGCCAAATCTATGGACGAAATCAAAGAAAGACTGGCCGAGATGAAACTTTCGCTCGGTATGAAAATTTAAGGAGTAGTTTTTAGCGTATGATTAAAAATACCGGATACAGAAAATTGGGCAAGACTGCGTCCCACCGCAAGGCTATGCTTAACAATATGGCCACCAGCATTATTCTTCACGAACAAGTGAAGACCACGCTGCCCAAAGCCAAAGAAGTTAGACGCGTGGTGGAAGGGCTCATCACGCTGGCCAAAGCCAACAACGAACGTGCCGCCAAAGACACCTTGAAGGATGCCACGGCTGTAAAGAAATTGTTTGAAGTATTGGCTACCCGCTATGCCAACCGCGCCGGCGGCTTCTGCCGCATTTACCGCGCGGGGCTGCGCCAAGGCGATAATGCCGAAGTGGCCATCGTTAAATTGGTTGAATAGGTGAGCGCTTATGGTAATAGACTATCTTGGGGGGCTTTTCTCTTCTGACTTGGGTATGGACCTTGGCACGGCCAACTGTCTAATCTATGTCAAAGATAAAGGCATCGTGCTTCGCGAGCCGTCCGTTGTCGCTGTGGAAAGAGAAACCGGCGAAGTGAAGGCTGTCGGCGCGAAGGCCAAGCAAATGCTTGGCAGAACCCCGGCTAATATTGTGGCCGTGCGCCCGATGAAGAACGGCGTAATTGCGGACTTTGAAGTTACGCAAGAAATGATTCGTTATTTCATCCGCAAGGTCCACAGCAGAAGCAGTCTGTTACGTCCCAGAATTGTGATTGGCATTCCCTCGGACATTACCGGCGTGGAAAGACGCGCGGTAGATGATGCCGCCCGCCAAGCGGGTGCGCGCGAGGTCTATTTGATAGAGGAGCCCATGGCTTCGGCCATGGGCGCCGATTTGCCCATCGCGGAACCGCACGCAAGTATGATTGTTGATATCGGCGGAGGCACGACGGAAGTGGCCGTTATCTCGCTGGGCGGGATGGTGGTTGCCAAGTCTATTGATGTGGCCGGCGACGAATTAACCGAGTGCATCGTGCAGTATTTCCGTAAAAAATACAATCTGATTATTGGCGAAACGACGGCCGAGGAAGTGAAAATCAACCTGGGTTCCGTCTATCCCTTAAAGGAAGAAAAATCCATGGAAGTAAAAGGGCGCGACCAGACACAGGGCCTGCCCCGCACCTTGACGGTAACTTCGGAAGAAATCCGCCAAGCGTTGATGGAGCCGGTGCGCCTGATTATTGACGTGATTAAAAGCACCTTGGAAGAAACCCCGCCGGAATTAGCCGCGGACCTCGTAGATAGAGGGCTTGTGGTGGCCGGTGGCGGCAGCCTGTTAAGAGGCATTACCGAACTGATTCGCAAAGAAACGGATATCCCCGTTCACCGCGCCGCAGACCCGCTGAGTTGCGTGGCCTTGGGCACGGGTAAGTTCTTGGAACAACTGAACGAAAAAGGCTCCCGCTTCTTCGGCTCCCGCGGTAAATCTTTCTAGCAGACGGTTGCAGAAAACCTTTTAGCGGACACAGTTCTTTAAGGGACCGTGTCCGCTTTTTCGTTTGAAAAGGGGAAATTTCCCCATACAGATTTGAGTTATGTTATCACATAAAAAAAAGTCATCCAAAAAGCAGGAGCCCGGCTCACGCCGTCGTTTTTTGCTCCCTTTAATTTTTTTATTAACGTCCTTCCTGCTAATGATTTTACCGCTGGAAGGTTTTGTATCTTCTGTTAAGGCGGTGCTGGCGTATGTTTTCTTGCCGCAGGTGCGCGCGGCGCACGCTACGGCTAAATATGCGGAAAATGTCAACCAAACGGTGCGGGAATTATTGGACGCCCACCGGGAAAACCGCGAACTCAAACAGGAAATTGAAATGACGAAGTTGCTTTCGTCCCAAGCCGAAGCCATTTTGGACGAAAACGGACGTTTAACCGATTTATTGAAATTATCCCGCACGCACCGTTGGAAAGGGGTGTGGGCGAAAGTAGCCTACCGGGAACCTTCCCAATGGAACGCCGTTATTATTGATAAAGGTCTAAAAGACGGTATAACCGAGCGCAGTGCTGTAATTTCTATGGAAGAAGGGCAGGAAGGCCTGGCGGGTGTGGTGGTGGAAGCCACAGAAAGCACCGCCAAAGTGCTTTTGGTGCGCGACGAAGATTTTTCCGCCGCTGTTTATTTGGAGCGCGGCAAAGAGGAAGGTCTTTTGGCGGGCAACGGCCCGCGCGCTGTGCGCATTAAATATATTCCCCTTTTAACCCGGGTGGAAAAAGGCGATAAAGTCTATACTGCGGCGACCAGCAGTATCTTTCCGGCGGGAATTTTAGTCGGCGAGGTAAGCGGCGTGCGCGAGGACGAGAGTTTTCAAACAGCCCTTACGGTGGAAGTAATTCCGTTGGTGCGCTCATCGGCGGTGCGTGAACTGTTTGTGATTACAGGAAACGGAGGCAACTAACCTATGTGGAGTTTTATTAAACTGCTTTTGCTGTTTATAGTGGCGACGGTGTGTCATTGGGCTTTTTCGTCATTATTTTCTTTTTGGGGATTGAGCGTGAATATTATGTTGGCCTTTACGGCGGCTTTTTGCGCCGTATTAAAGCCTGCGTTTGGTTATCCGGCGGCTTTTGTATGCGGGCTGTTTTTGGATTTCTTCGCCACGAAACTGTTTGGCTACAATGCTTTTTCCTTTACGGTGGCCTCGTGCATTATTTATGCGTTGGCAGAACGGTTTGATTTTGACGGGATTTTCCCGCAGGTTATTAGCGTGTTTGGCTTGTCTGTTTTAGTCAGCGTGATTAATGCGCTTCTTGTATGGTGGTTTGCTTCCGCCGCAATGTGGCCCGGCTTTTGGAGTGTGCTGGGAGGTGCATTTTTCTGTGCGCTCTTGGCTCCGGCGGTGTTTTGGATAGTTCGCCGGGTGTTGGCCTGCGGGCCTGTTTGCCGGCAAAGATAGGATTTTTATATGGCAGTTACCCGGATATTTTTTAATGCGCGTTTAAAAACAATGATGATTCTGGCCGCTGTGGCCGGAGCGGTCATTGCGTTGCGTTTGGTGGATATTCAGGTTTTGCGCCACAATGCTTATTTAAAAATGGCAGAGCGCAACCGTACGCAAATTTTGTACCAGACGGCTCCGCGCGGGCGCGTGTTTACCGCAGATGGCGTAGCAGTGGCTTCCAATGCCCCGGCATTTAGTTTTTATTACCTTTCCGCAGGGCGCAAGGACCCTGAATATTTAAACCAACTGGCGCACGATTTAGCCCCGCATTTAAAGATGAGTGAAGCCGACGTGTTGTCCAAGGTGGAAAAGGGTGTTAAAACGGGCAAGGCTACCTTGCTTGCCGAAAACCTTTCCACCAAAAGTACAATGGCCTTGCAAGAACTCCAACTGTATTATCCGGGCGTGTATTTGATTGAGGAAACCAAACGCAGTTATCCCTATGGCGGCTTTGCCAGCCACCTGATTGGTTATATCGGGAGTATGGACGAGCGCGAGTGGCAAAAGCGCGACCAAAGTATGGGCTACCGTTTAAACTCCAAAATTGGCAAAAACGGCATTGAAAAGAAATTTGAAAAAAAACTTAAAGGGCACGACGGCGGAGTGTTTTTGGAAGTGGATTACCGCGGACGGGTCAAAAGCATTATTCAAGATAAAAAATGGTCTGCCGGGAGTGATGTATATTTGACGCTGAATTTTGATTTGCAGCGTGCGGCGGAAGAAGGCCTTAAAAAATCTAAAACGGGCCGTGGCGCCGCTGTGGCGTTGGACCCGCGAACAGGAGCGGTGTTGGCCTTGGCGAGCGCTCCGGCATACGACCCGAATATTTTTGTAGGATACAGCGATGAGGATAACCCCAAACAATCTAAAAAAATCAACGAATATAACCTGGCGGTACAGGGAATTTATCCGCCGGCTTCTACTTTTAAAATTATTACGGCTGCGGCCGCCTTGGAGGACGGGCATTTAGACGTCAAACGCAAAATCAACTGCCCCGGGCATTATAATTCCGGCCCCCGCGTGTTTAAGTGTTGGAGTACGCACGGCCCGGTAGATTTCTTTGACGGGGTAAGCAACTCCTGCGACGTATATTTTTATGTCGTGGCTTCCGAAACCGGAGCCGCCGCCATTGAGCGGGTGGAACGCAAATTTATGTTTGGCCGCCAAACGGGGATTGATTTGCCCGGCGAAAAAGCAGGCAACTTGTACGGTCCGACCCGTCGCGCGCGTAACAAAACGTATTGGTTTATCGGCGACACATTGAACCTTTCTATCGGGCAGGGGGAACTGCTGGTAACTCCTTTAAAAATGGCGCAGTTTGCGGCCGCCGTAGCCAGCCGGGGAAATGTCTATCGTCCGTATTATGTGGAAAAAATCGTCAGCAACCAGACGGGCAAAACCGAAGTGCTGGGCAAGACGGATATCTTGCAGAAGGCCGATTTAAAGCCCCAAACATACGATTTATTGTTTAAAGCCTTAAAGCATACGGTGGACGAAGGTACCGCGCGGCGCGTGAAAATCAAAGGGTTAGATGTGTATGGCAAAACAGGTACTGCACAGAACCCGCACGGAAAAGACCACGGGTGGTTTATGGCCTTTGCGGGGAAAGAAGGGGAGGAGCCGTCTATTGCGTTGGCGGTATTTGTGGAATTTGGCGAGGGGGGCAGTTCTGCCGCCGGGCCGATTGCGCGCGCTATGTTGGAAGCCTACTTCCGTCTGAATAAGCCCGCAGAGAAGAAAGCCACACCCCAAAATAATCCCCGCTCCGCCGAAGATTATGATGAGTTATTAAGGAGTGCCGATTAATATGGCCGTATTTCGTAATTTTACTAAAAATTCCAGCCGCAGCCGTTTGGACTATGTGTTGTTTGGGGCAATGATTTTACTGGTAATACTGGGCGCGCTGTGCATTATGTCCGCCGTCAACAGTTTATCTTTTTCTAACCCGGTTGTCCGCACCCATTTGGTAGCCCTGCCGGTAGGGGCTTTTGCGTTTTTTGTGGGGTGGAGTTTTAACTACCAGATTTTTGATGAACAATGGAAATATCTCTACGGTTTTATTTTGGCTTTGTTAGTGGGGGTATTGCTGTTCGGCACCTATCAGCGCGGTTCGCGTTCGTGGTTTGTGCTTCCTTTTTTCTCTATGCAGCCTTCTGAGATTTGCCGCGTGGCGACCCTTTTGGCCGCCGCCGCGTTCTTGGACAGACGCGGACAGCGTATCCGCGATGTTTCCACGCTCTTTGGGTTGGGCGCGCTTTTAGTGCCTGTTTTCGGGCTGATTATGATGCAGCCGGACTTTTCGTCCGTAGTAGTTACGTTTCCGGCCATTTTGGTTTTGCTTTATTGCACGGGCGTCAATGTGTTCTATTTGGGTTTGATTGGCCTTTTTGCGGGAGTAGCGGGGTTTTTTACGATTGCCTGGACATATATCTATCTCCACCCCGATTTGCAGGAATATTGGCTGGTGCGTGCGTTTTACGAATTGGCTCACAACGGTTGGTATATGGCAGGGTTTTCCGTATTGGTAATTGTGCTGGGGTATGCCGCTTGGTGGTTTTTTAAACAGTTGCGTTTGTTCCTGCCGTCTTTTTACTTTGTGTTGGCTACCTTGGTAGTATTGGCAGGGTTGTTTGGCGGGATATTTGTGGACCACCAAATGAAACCACACCAAAGAAAGCGCGTGGAAACTTTTTTAGCCCCCAAATCCGACCCGCGCGGTGCGGGGTATAATGTGTTGCAGGCGCAAATTGCTATGGGGGCGGGGGGCGTGTTTGGTTCGGGGTTATTTTCGGGGACCCAGTCGCGCTTGGGATTTGTGCCCGAAAAACATACAGATTTTATTTTGGCCGTGGTGGGGGAAGAACTCGGCTTGTGGGGAACACTGCTGGTGCTGGGACTCTATTTACTCATTTTATGGAGAATTATCGTAGTGGCATACAGTTCTAGCGACCGCTACGGTTATTTGGTATGTTCAGGCATATTCGGAATGTTTTTTACCTATATGCTGGTTAACTTTGGGATGCTTATCGGTATAGTGCCGGTAGCCGGAATTCCGTTGCCGTTTATTTCGTATGGCGGGTCCAATTTAGTATCCAGTTTATGGGCATTAGGGGTGGTGCAGTCGGTTTACGCACGCCGCATACGGGCATAAAAAGATGATAAACACGCCAAAAATTTATAAAATGCGTATAGTGTTCACCTGTGCCGAAAAATCGGCGGCACAGCGGAATACATTTAATGCCGTGCGCAGTATGGTGCTCGCCAGCGGGCTGCCCTACGAACCGGCCAAGGTCAATAAGAATTGGCCCCGGCTTGCGTACGGTCCGGCACCATCTATGGGTGTGCGGGCGGAAAGGGAATATGTAGATGTTTATTTGCTTTCCTCCGTCCCCGCAGAGCAGGTGCGCCGTTCGCTGGAACAGGCTAAACCGCAGGGGCTTACGCTTTTAGACGTACAACGCGTGCCTTATGCGTTGCCTTCGGTGCAGAATTTGGCTGTCGGTGCGGTTTACCGGGTGGAAGGAAAATTTGATTTGTTTGGCCCGGAACAGACAGCAGAAGATTTCTTTAATGCGGCCCGGGTGGATATTACCCGCCGGGCTGAGAGCGGTCTGGCACTTGTGCAAAATGCCAAACCGTACATTTGGAAAGCGCAAACCGTTTCCCATTCGGCGGTGCGTTTGACGCTTTTAAACGTGCAAGGCAAGTGGGAACGTCCGCAAACGCTTATTGCCGCATGGCTGGGGGTGGATATCCCGGCGCAGGACGATACGTTTACGGTGGAAGGTTTTACATTTATTAGGGAGAGTTTCCTTTGGCAGGACAGCGAAGGGGAATTCCACCCCATTTAAAGGCTTATGAACAAAGCCAAGAGAGGATTTTTATATGAGTAAGAATTTGGAAGGACAGCCCTCCGTGGAAGTTTTGGTTAATACGTCGTTTGAAGAAACGCGTATCGCCATTTTGGAAGACGGACGGGTTAATGAGTTGATTTGGGAACGCCGCGGCTCGCTCAATATCGTGGGCAATATTTACAAGGGTACGGTGGAAAATGTACTGCCCGGTATTTCCAGCGCGTTTTTAAACATCGGTTACGATAAAAACGCCTATTTGTATATTTCCGATGTGTTGGGCGGAGATAAAAAGAATATAGATAAAGTGCTCCACAAAGGCCAGGAAGTGATGGTGCAAGTAGTAAAAGATGCCATCAGCACGAAAGGGATGAAGGTAACGATGGACGTAACTTTGCCCGGCCGCTATTTGGTTTTAACGCCGCACCAAAGTTTTGTGGGAGTGTCTAAAAATATTGAAGATTCCGAAGCCCGCCACAAATTAAACGATATTATGCAGGATTTGGCCGCCAAGCACTTAAACGGGATGGGCTGTATCGTCCGCACGGAAGCGGAAGAAGCGACCAAGGACGAATTGGAACGCGAGGTAAAATATCTTTACCGCCAATGGCAGTCTATTATGAAGAAATTTGAAACCTCCCGTTCCCCTAAACTTTTGCACGAGGATATGGATGCGGTCTTGCAAGTGGCGCGTGATGTACTGTCGGAAAATGCCAAAGTCTATTTGTTGGACAGCAAAAAAGATTACGAGCGTGTGTTGGATTTTGTGGAAAAAAATTCCCCGGATTTGGCTGACCGCGTAAAACTTTATAAAGGCAAAACCCCCATTTTTGAAGCGTATAATGTAGAGCCGGAAATTGACAATTTGCGCAAGACCAAACTCCCTTTGCCCAATGGCGGCAGTATTATTATACAAGAAGCGGAATCCCTTTGCGCTATTGACGTCAACACCGGGAAATTTACCGGCAACAAATCGCAGGAAGAAACCGTAACCCAGACCAATATTGAGGCGGCAGGTGAAATTGCCCATCAGTTGCGTTTGCGGAATATTGGCGGAATTATTGTCATTGACTTTATTGATATGCGCAAGGCATCCAGCCGCCACCGGGTGGTGGAAGCCTTGGCCGCCGCCGTACACGGGGACCGTGCCAAAATCCGGATTTTGCCGATTACTCGTCTGGGTCTGGTGGAAATGACGCGCGAAAGAAAGCGCGCCAGTACAGGCAGTTTTATCAGTGAGGAATGTCCCCAATGCCACGGTTCGGGCCGTGTGTTATCTGCGGAGAGTATGCGTATTAAAATCCAGCGCGAAATTTACGACCTTACCAACGGCCGCCCCGGCGGAAACTTGCGTGTTGTTTTGCATCCGGTTTTGGCCGAAGCCATTAAAAACCGTCAAGAAGATATTGAGCAAAACATTCACCGCACGCTTAAAATTCAGGCGGATCCGCAGTTGGCGTGGGAAGATTACAAAATCGTCTTGGAATAGAATAAGTGCGCCCGGCGTGTGCCCGGGCGCTTTTGTATATGAAACGGTTTTGGCAAATTTTTCTATCGGGTCTGTTGGCCTTGTTTGCATCTTGCCCCGCGCTGGCGGCGCAGGACGAGGCCGGTTTTATCGTTTCGGGTAAAAAGGCCGGAACGGTGCCTTTTGAACAAATTGGCGGCGTGCCGTATGTGGACACACAAAAAACAGCCCGTAAATTTGGCGCGAGTGTGGAACTGTTTGCCAAATCTAAGCAAGCCAAAGTTTCCACCAAGGGGTTTTATGCTATTTTAACGGCCCCGTTGCAGGAAATCGTGGTCAACGCACAAGCCAAAACCTTATCTGCCCCCGTATTGGTACGGGGCGGCAAGATAATGACCCCGGCGGAGTTTTTTACGCTGCCTGCGTTTACGCAAGCGGTGGATAAATTGGTTGAATTTAAAGACGGGGCCTTTTATGTGGAACGATGCTATAATTTATCCTACGAAGATAAAAAATTTGGCGGCACAGATAATTTGCTGGTTTTTTCAGCCCGGAAAAATGTAACCTTTACCACCGAACAGCCCAATAAACATACCGTGATTATTACGTTCCCCAATGCCGTGGTAAAGCGGGATTTGCACGAACGCCTGCGCACCAGTTATATTGCGTCGGCGGATATCCGCCAAAACCGCGGGGATGCGGTCTTAAAAATAATTTTAGGTAAAGATGCGCGCGTTTGGAGTTTTGATTGGGCAGGAGATAAATTAGTTTTTCGGGCGGGCCTTAAAAATGCCTTGCCCTCGCCCGAGGAGACGGCGGGGACCGAGCCCGTAAAGCCGGCCCCGGCACCCGCAAAAGCCGCGCATAAGTCGCTTGTAGAGGGAGAAGAACCTTCGGTCCTGTCGGACACGGAAAACCTCTCTTATGAGCCTGTAATGAAGGCGGCGGCCCCCAAGGCGGCGGTGCTTTCGCCTGCCAAGCCGGAAAGCAAGCCCCTCCAAGCGGCTTCTAAAACCGCGCCGAAACCGGCCCCTGTTTTAAAAAGTGAACCAAATCCCGTCAGTATGCGAGAAGCACGCAAGAAAATGCGCGTAGTGGTGGACCCGGGCCACGGCGGCAAGGACCCCGGAGCCATACGCAACCGTATGCGCGAAAAAGATTGGAACTTGTCCGTAGGCAAGGAATTGGCAAGACTTTTGCAAAAGGGCGGTTTTGAGGTTAAACTTACGCGCGATAACGATACCTTTATCGCCTTGTCTGAGCGTTCTAAAATTGCCAATAATTTTAAGGCCGATTTGTTCGTCTCCGTACATACTAACGCTTCTAAAAACCGTAACGCAAACGGATTCCAGGTGTATTTCCGTTCGGAAAAAGCCACCGACAAGGAAGCCGCCGAAACGGCCGCTTTTGAAAACGAGGCAATGCAATACGAAGAAGTCCACTATAACTTTGTGGATGCCCTGTTGCAATCGTTAGCCAAAAACGAGTATATTAACGAAAGTTCCAAACTGGCGGGATATGTACGCAACGCGGTGTATAAACAGCCGGGTATCGGCATTGCCGTCAACCAAAACAGCAGTGTGCGCCAAGCCAACTTTTATGTGTTAAAGGGTGTAAACAGTCCGGCGGTGCTGGTGGAAATGGGATATATCAGCAGTAACAAGGACCGCGCCCGCCTGAGCAATAGTGCGGTGCGCAACAAAATGGCCTTGGGTATCTACAACGGCATTTATAACTACGCCAAAAAAGAAGGTTGGATAAATTAGCGTTTTGTAAGATAAAATAAACAGCCCCCGGTTTTATGCGCCGGGGGTTGTTTTTTAAAAACCCATTGTTTTACAAAGACCGTCAACTTTGCTTTGACACTCGGTTTTCCCCGGATAAGGGGAATTATCAAGCCAAACCACATAATAGGCGGGGGCTTTGTCGTAGAGATCGGTAGAAGGCATATTCTTTCCGTTATTGGGCAGGCCATGCGTATCAAATAAATTTAAATTTACGTCGTTGCTTTTAAACATATCCACAGCAAAATTATCACACCACAACATATAGCGGGCCGATGTGTCGGCAGTACAACCTTTAAATTCTATGTCTAAATCACCCCAATATTGCGGATAGTCGCCGTTTGCCATATAATATACTTCCATAGCATCTTTTAACGACTTGCCCGCCGTAATCAACTGTGAATAACGGCTTTTGGCCACGGCTTTGGTATATTGCGGCAGGGCCACGCTTGCCAAAATGCCGATAATAAGAACGACTACTAATAATTCTATAAGCGTAAAGCCACGGCTAACGACCCAAGCGGTAGATCCTGAACTAAATTCAGGATGACCTTCTTTTTTCATAAAGTCGTCATTCCCGAAAGTTGTAGTCGGGAATCTGTCGTTTTCCTTTTTTAGTAACAACGGATTCTCGACAGAAACACTCGGGGATGACGGCAAAAAACACCAATTTTTATCAAATCCTTTCATTTTTCCCTCCTAAAAGTATCTTTATTATAACATAAAATGATACTTATAGTCCGTGTACTTAAAAGTATCAAGCCGCTATCCTGTAAAGTATGAAAAATACATACACTGTGGCGGACCGGAAATATTTAAAAGCGTTCGGCGCGCGGGTGCGGGCCTTGCGTAAGGCGGCGGGATTTTCCCAAGAGGATTTTGCTTTGGAGATTGGGCTGGACAGAACCTATATGGGCGGCGTGGAACGCGGGGAGCGGAACTTGGCCTTGCTCAATTTGCGCAAAATTGCGTGCGGTTTAAAAATTTCCGTCGCCGAACTGTTAGCGTTCCCTGCTAAATAGTACAATATACGTAATGAAAACGTATTTGATTTTATTTTGGATATTTGCCAAAATCGGTACATTTACCTTGGGCGGCGGATATGCAATGCTCCCGCTCGTTGAACGGGAATTGGTAGATAAAGGCCGGTACTTGGACGAACAGGAATTTTTAGATGCAACCGCTGTGGCCCAGGCCGCGCCGGGTATTTTGGCTATCAATATTGCCATTTTGTCCGGGTATAAGATGAAGGGTTTTTGGGGCAGTGTGTGCTGTGCGTTGGGGGCGGCGCTCCCGTCGTTTATCATCATTTTGCTTATTGCGCTTTTCTTTCATAATTTTAAAGAAAACCCGATAGTTCAGCGTGTGTTTTTAGGAATTCGTCCGGCGGTAGTAGCCCTGATTGCTGTCCCAGTGTTCCGCTTGGCTAAAACGGCGGGTATTACCTATAAAACGGCTTGGCTTCCGGTGGTTTCTGCACTTTTGGTGTGGTTGCTGGGAGTGTCCCCGGTTTATGTGGTGTTGGCGGCCGGGCTGGGCGGTTTTTTATATGGCCGTGTGCACGGGGGCGCAAAATGATTTTTTGGAAACTTTTTGTTACATTTTTTAAAATCGGGCTTTTTAACTTTGGCGGCGGATATGCGATGATTTCGTTTATCCAAAATGAAGTGGTTTACAAACAGGCGTGGCTGACGACGTCCGAATTTACCGACGTGGTGGCTATCAGCCAGGTAACCCCCGGCCCGGTGGGGATTAATTTGGCCACTTACACGGGATATACCGCCGCACACAGTGTGTGGGGCAGCGTGATTGCCACCTTTGCGGTGTGCTTGCCTTCGTTTATTTTAATGCTTCTGGTCAGCCGCTACTTTTTAAAATACCGCCACGCGCAAGCGGTGGAAAATGTTTTTAAGGGCCTTCGCCCGGCCGTGATCGGGCTGATTGCGGCGGCGGCCTTGGTGCTGTGCAACGGCGAAAACTTTGTGGATTACAAGAGCGTGCTTTTGTTTTTGTCCGCCTTTATTGCGGTGGGGAAATTTAAAGCAGGGCCGATTGCCGTTATATTTGCCTGCGGTGTTTTGGGTTTTGTTTTCTACTAAAATTAGCATAACCTAACTTTTTAATAAAAAAATAAAAATATTTTTTCTGTTTTTTACGACGGAGAAAATATTTTTTAAAAAATATTTGTTAGTTTAGGCTAACTTTTGCTATAATAAATATATCAAAGTTGTGCATAAAGAGGAAAAAGAAAAATGAACTATAAGAATTTTGCAAAAATTTTATTCGCGGCCGCCTGCGTGGGCGTATGGAGTTTATCTTCCGCCGCCACTAACACGGGTAAAAACGGTAATGTTTCCCGTGCGTTGGATAACAAATTAGCCGAAGTTACATTGGTTTCCGAATTTGAAAAACCTGTTAGGCTCAGCGATATGGTTTCCCGCCGCCGCCCGGGTTTTAAAGATGTTCTGATAAAAGTGGACCGCCAAACCAAAACTTGCCAAGGTGTTCTTTTGGCGGGCACTCCGCGCGTGGCCACCTTGTCCGCTTGCTTTAAAGGGGGCGACGGATACCAAATGAAAAAGGTTACGCTCCGCTTTGCCAATGGAAAACAGGCCGTGGGTACGGCTAACAGCGTAAGCGTGCAGGGGGAATTTGCCCGCCTGTATGTAAAACGCGCGCTTGTACAAGATTTGAAGGGAGTGGAAATCGCCCATATTGCCGCGGGGAAATCTTTGCAGCAGACGTATTCTAATGACGGTGCGGCGATGCTTGCGCAGTTCTTTACGAATCGGGGGGTAATTTCTCCGCGTGCCCGCCGGGCTATGGGTATGAAACCGTCTCTTAAAATCGGTACGCCTGTGTTCTTCCGCGGCAAACTGGTAGCGTTTGCAAACTCGGTTCCAAACAAATTCCCCGTGTCGCTCTTTGGCGGCGTAAGCGAGGATTCTTTGACGGTTGTCCGCCCCGATAACGGGTCTGCCATACTCTTTAAGTAACCATTACTTCCCAGCCCACAAGCCAGGGGCGGGAGGTCTCCTATAAAAACCGCCGGAAATTCGCACCGGCGGTTTTTACTGTCTAATTTTGCGGATTGTTTTCTTGTTGGTCGTCTGTCGGCGGCTCGCGGTAAGCCAGTTCTACCTCGGCAAAGATGGAGCCTTTGTTGTCGTTTAACCAACGGCGGTGGCTTTTGTAGTCGGGGCAAAATTGCGCCACTAATTGCCAGTATTCCTGCCCGTGGTTCATATGCACCAGGTGGCACAGTTCGTGTACGATTAGGTAGTCTTGTACCGCCAGGGGCATTTTGATAATACGGTAAGAATAGTTAATGTTTTTTTTGCCCGAACAACTGGCCCAGCAGGTGCGTTGGTCTTTAATAACGATATTGTTGTATTCCACTCCGATTTTTTCCGCCCACTCTTTTGTTTTATCTTTTAAGGTTTCGTTGGCTTTTTCGCGCAGCCAAACCGTAACCAACGCGGACGGGTCGGATTCTTTGGTGTGTAAATAGACGTGGAAAATTTCCCCATCAAACGCTACGCCTTCCTCTTGGTCGGGCGTTAGGTACATACGGGCCTCGTAAAAATTGCCGTTGTAAAGCACCTTGTTTTCGCCCGCGGGAGCGGTTTGCTCCGCGGCGGACGAATCCTGCTTGCCGAACACTTCGGGCAATTCTTTTTTCAGCCGTTCAATAAATAGTTTTACGTCGCTTACGACACTCTGCGTATCTGCCATATTTATATTGTATAAAAAACGATTAAATTTTATACAATGAACATATACTTTTGGAGGCGTAATGACTCATACCGATTTAAAGACTACTCCGCTCTGCGCCGCTTGCGAAGCCGCCGGCGGAAAAATGGTGGACTTTCACGGTTGGTTGCTACCGGTGCAGTTTAAGGGCATCTTGGCCGAGCATAAAGCCGTGCGCGAAGCCGCCGGGATGTTTGATGTTTCCCATATGGGGCAGTTTTTTGTAGAAGGCAAAGACGCTTGGCCCTTTTTGCAATACATTAACTGCAACAATATAAAAAATACCCCCGGGGTGGGTACTTATTCCCATATTTTAACGGAAAAAGGCACTATTATTGATGATGCCATTTCCTTTTGCTTAACACCCGAAAAATTTTTAGTGGTGGTAAATGCCGCCTGTATTGACGGCGATTTCGCTTGGTTTACTAAGCAGGCCAAAAACTTTAATGTTACGGTGCGCAACGAAAGCGCTGACTGGGCAATGATTGCTTTGCAAGGCCCCAAAGCCGTAGAAACGGCGGACAAAGTTGTGGCCGGAGCCTCCGATTTGCCGCGCTTTCACATTAAAGAAATTGAACTTTTTGGCGCACGCGGTTATATGACCCGCACCGGATACACCGGGGAAGACGGCGTGGAAATTATGCTTCCCAACAATAAAATTGTAGAACTGTGGGCCGCCTTGCTCGCGCACGGGGTTACTCCGTGCGGTTTGGGGGCGCGTGATGTGCTGCGCTTGGAAGCCGGGTACTTGCTTAACGGGGCAGATGCGGACCAAACCCGCACACCGTACGAAGCCAACTGCGGTTGGGTGGTAAAATTAGCCAAAGAAAATTTTGTAGGAAAAGAGGCTCTTGCCGCGCAGAAGGCGCAAGGGCTTAAAGAAAAACTGACGGCCTTTGTGTTAAAGTCTGCCGGAGTGCCCCGCGCCGGATGCAAAATATTTGTGGGAGCGGAGGAAAAAGGCACGCTGACCAGCGGGACATATTCGCCCTTATTTAAAGGCATTGCCGTCGGTTATGCGGCCCTGGACGTAACGGCCGGGACGGAAGTGGAAATTGAAATTCACGGTAAACGGGTAAAAGCCGATACCGTCAAAACACCCTTTTATAAAAACCGGGTTTAAATTAAGGAGAAATTAGTTATGCATACCGAAGAAAATTGCCGCTTTGCTAAAACGCACGAGTGGGCCTGTGCCGCAGACGGCGTAGCCACTGTGGGTATCAGCAACCATGCGCAGGAAGAAATCAGCGATATCGTATTTGTAGATTTGCCCAAGGTGGGCCAAAAGGTTACGGCCGGACAAAATTGCTGTGTGATTGAATCTGTTAAATCTGCCAGCGAAATTTATGCGCCTGTCAGCGGGGAAATTGTAGAAGTTAATTCTGCCTTGGAAGGCGACCCGGCTCTTGTAAACCGCGAACCGCACGGAAACGGCTGGCTGTTCAAAATTAAAATGAGCAATCCCTCCGAATACGACAACTTACTTGACGTAAACGCTTACAAAGCCACCCTCGCCAAATAACAGTTGCCCGGACTATTTATCCCCCGCAATAAGCGGGGGATTTTACCAAGAGGACTTATCAATGTTTATCCCAAATACTCCATTGGACCAAAAAGAAATGCTGGCTAAAATCGGCGTTTCGTCCGTAAAAGAGTTGCTGGCGCAAATTCCGCAAGATTTGCTGTACCCCGTCTTAAATTTGCCCCAAGCCCTTACGGAGCAAGAACTTACCGCGCATATACACGCGTTGGCGGAGAAAAATAAACCGCTCAAAAATTTTATTGGCGCCGGTATTTATGAACATTTTATTCCCGCCGCAGTTAATGCCCTTTCTTCGCGCGGGGAATTTTTAACCGCTTATACGCCTTATCAGGCCGAGGCCAGCCAAGGTACTTTGCAGACGATTTATGAATTTCAAAGTTGCCTTTGCGCCTTAATGGATATGGATGTAGCCACCGCGTCCCATTACGACGGCGCTACCGCCGCGGCAGAGGCCGTTTTGGCGTGCCTTCGTATTACGGGCCGTCAGGAAATTATTGTTTCTTCTGCGTTGCATCCGCACTATAAACAGGTGCTTGATACTTATGTGCGCCACTTGCCGGGTGTGCACATAACCGAAGCCCCCCTGGCGGAGAACGGCACGTTGGATTTGGCGGCTTTAAAGGCTAAACTAACGGATAAAACGGCCGTGTTTTTATTGCCTACGCCCAACTTTTTCGGCTGTTTGGAACGTGCCGGGGAAATTTCCAACTTGGTTCATAATGCGGGGGCGCTGTTGGTCGCGCTTGTAAACCCGGTATCGCTCGGTGTGGTGCAAACTCCCGGCTCTTATAATGCTGATTTTGCCGTAGCCGAGGGACAGCCTTTGGGCAACGCGGTTAATTTCGGCGGGCCGGGGCTGGGCATTATGACGGCAAAAAAAATATATATGCGCCAACTGCCGGGGCGCATTGTAGGTATTGCCAAAGATAAAGACGGCCGCCGCTCTTTCGTGCTGACCTTACAGGCGCGTGAACAGCATATCCGCCGCGAAAAGGCATCTTCTAATATTTGCTCCAACGAGGCTCTGTGCGCGTTAAACGCGGTCATTTATTTGACACTGCTTGGCCCCAAGGGCTTGCAGGAAGTGGCCGAACTGAACTTGGAGCGCGCACACGAATTAGCCGCCCTCATTAGCGAAGTGCCCGGCTTTAAACTGAAATATTCCGCCCCGTTCTTTAACGAGTTTGTGGTGGAGTGCCCGGTTCCTGCCCAAGATATTATTAACAACTTGGAGCAGAAGGGGTTTGGCGCGGGCTATGCGCTTGCCGGACTGAAAGGGATGGAAAATTGCCTTTTGGTGTGTGCTACGGAAACCAAAACTGAGGCAGATTTAAAAGCCTATCAAGCGGCTTTAAAGGGGATTTAATATGGAAGAAATTTTACAACATAGCCAGTTATCTATTGAAAAATCCCAGCCGGGCCGCCGCGGGGTGCGCTTTGCCGCTGTTACAAAGCGCGCGGCTGATTATTTGCCGGCGGAATATTTGCGTAAAAGTGCGCCCAAATTGCCCGAAATAAGCGAATTTGAAACTGTGCGCCACTTTACGCGCCTGTCGGAACTGAACTATTGCTTGGACGGCGAGTTTTATCCGCTTGGCTCCTGCACAATGAAATATAACCCCAAGGCTTACGATGTGCTTTCCGCCCTGCCGGCCTTTGCGTCGGCCCACCCGTTTGCGCCGGAAAGTGCGGTGCAGGGTACCTTGGAAATGATGTACAACTTGCAGGAACTTTTAAAGGAAATTACGGGGCTTGTCTCGTTCACCTTGCAGCCGGCGGCCGGCGCGCACGGGGAACTCACGGGCATTATGACGGCCCGCGCTTATCACGACGCCCGCAAAGATTTTAAACGCACCGAAGTCATCGTGCCCGATACCGCCCACGGCACGAATCCTGCTACGGCACATATGGCGGGATACACGGTGGTGAACATTAAATCCGGCCCCGACGGCTGTGTGGATAAAGAGGCCTTAAAGGCTGCCCTGTCCGACAAAACCGCCGCTGTAATGCTGACCGTTCCCAACACGGTGGGTCTCTTTGAAAAAGACGTGCGCGAAATTGCCGATATGGTACATAAGGCGGGTGCGCTTTTCTATATGGACGGGGCGAATTTTAACGCCTTAATCGGTTTAGCCAAGCCCGCTGATTTCGGCGTAGATATTATGCACTTAAACTTGCATAAAACCTTTGCCGCTCCGCACGGCGGCGGTGGCCCGGGTTCCGGCCCTGTGGGCGCGGCGGCGCATGTGGCGCCGTTCTTGCCTAAACCAATGGTGGAACTTAAAGACGGAAAATACACTTTATCCGGCAAAATGCCTCAAAGTTTGGGTAAAATGAAAGCCTTTTACGGGAACATTGCTGTATGTTTGCGCGGATATTGCTACTTGCGCCAGTTTGACGGCAAAACGCTTAAAGAAATTGCCGAAAATGCCGTATTGAACGCGAATTATATCCGCGTGGCATTAAAGGGCAAGTTCAATGCGTTTTTTGACAGTCCTTGTATGCACGAGTGTGTGCTGACGCAGAACCCGGCGGAAATGAACGGTGTCCATACTTCCGATATCGCCAAGCGTTTGTTGGATTACGGCTTTTACGCGCCGACTATCTACTTCCCGCTTATTGTGCCGGAAGCAATGATGATAGAGCCGACGGAAACCGAAAGTAAACAAATGTTGGATGCGTTTGTGGCTGCAATGGATAAAATATACGACGAGATTAAGACCGATCCGCAAGTCGTAAAAGATGCCCCGCACACTCAATGTGTGAAACGTATTGATGAGGTGTCTGCCGCGCGTGAACCCAACCTGCATTGGTAAGGTCGGTTGGCAAAGTATTAGCAAAGTAAATAGTTGTTTTTAGTAAACAGGCCGCTCTGGGTGAGCGGCCTGTTTGCTGTATGCGGCGGACTTATGTTTTTTTGTCCGCGCCAAAGGAAGCCTCGGAACTGGTAAAATATATCATATGAATTTACTTTTGTCCGCCCCGTCATTAAACGTGTATGAGCAAATGGCTTTGGACGAGTGCCTGGTGCGCACCCGCCCGGATGACATTACGCTGCGCTTTTACCGCTGGACGGACAGCCCCGCTGTTACTTTTGGTTATTCCCAATTCGCGCACGAAGTGAAAAAAACACTTGCGGCGCGTGCCTTTTGGGGTCCGTATGCCCGCCGCCCCACGGGGGGAGGAGTGGTTTTTCACCAAAGCGATTTGACCTTTTCCTTGGTGTTTGTATCAGCCGAACGTCCAAGCGATATTTATAAAAAGTTTCATCATTTTATTTTGGCGGAACTTGCCGCGCGCGGGATAAACAGTATGTCATTTAATAAGGTGTTGCCCGCTTCCGCCTATGCTCCCAGCGTAAACCATACGGCTAGTGCCTGCTTTATAAATCCGGTGGAAAATGATTTACTGTCGGCGGACGGACATAAGATTTTGGGCGGGGCTATCCGCCGTTTTGGCCAAACCGTGTTGTACCAAGGTTCCTTGCAAGTGCCGGACGGGAGAGATAATCCCCTGTATAAAAATGCCGTTATCGGTGCCGTGCGGAATTTTTTAGGTACAGATTTGCGCCCGTGCGGTGCAAGTGCCGCCTTGATTTCCTCGGCGCGCCGCTTGGCTGATGAGCAATACAAAACCCTTTCCTGGACGGAGAAATTTTAATGCTTTGGCGCCCGATAAAATTTTTATTTGCACTTATTTTGCTCCCTACGGCTTTTTTTACACTCTTGGAGACAGGTAAAATCTTGTGTGCGGTATTGGGCAATTTGGGTGCGGCACTCAGTTTTGTTTTAGGGGTTCTTATTTACTGCGGTATTCATTACGGATATTATAATTTTTCCCGCTTGTATGTTTTCGGGCACGAAATGACTCACGCGCTCGCCGCGCTTGTGTGCGGGTACCGTATTAAAGATGTATCCGTCGGCCAGGATAGCGGATATGTAAAAATGGATAATTGTAATGCGTTTGTGGTGCTGGCTCCGTATTTTGTGCCGCTGTATGTGATTGCGGCGGCCCTGCTGTATGCCGTAACCGATTTGTTTGTAGATTTAACTCCTTACCGGCAGGTGTTTTTATTTGTCATCGGTTTTTTGACCGCGTTTCACTTTGTGCAAACTTTTAAAACCTTGTTTGAAGCCGACCAGCCCGATTTAAAAATTGCAGGCGGGAAAATTTTTTCCGGTGTAATGATTACACTTGCCAATTTGGTAGTATTGGCGGTGGTATTAAAGGTCTTGTTCCCGGAAACGGTTTCTTTGGTATCGGCCGGGAAAAATATCTTGGCGGGAACCGTCAATATCTGGCGAATTATAGTAAACTATATAGTAGAGAGAATGGTCAACTCCGGCAAATAATATGGGTAAGCAACATAAAAAGAAAGGATTTTTTCGTTGGTTGTGGCGGTTTTTCAAATCGTGCTGCATTTTAAGTTTGCGCACGGTTTTGTTTACTGCTATGTTTTTTATGCTTATCTGTGCGGGGCTATGGCTATTGTTTTTAAAAACCTTTAATGCCCAGCATATTAGCGAAATTATTACAGACGAATTACAGCGCCGCTTGGACCGTCCTGTTGTTATTTCTTCGCTTGATTTAAAATTTATAAATACGCTTGAATTAAAGGGGTTTGCCGTGTTGGATACAGACGGTGAACCCGGCAAGGCTTTTGTTTCGGCCGAGTCCGTAACGCTTCGTTTTAATATGCTCCCGCTTTTAAACCAGCAATTAGTAATTGACGAGGTGTCCTTAAACGCGCCCCGTTTTAATGTGGTGCGTAAGGCGGACGGCACTTATAATATGCCGCAAATCCGCGTGCCGGAGGAACGCTCCGTCTATACCAGCGAACTGACAGGTAAAAAATTTACCGTCAGCGTAGAGGATTGGACAGTCAAAAACGGCGTGGTAAGTTACAAGGATTTGGGCGCCGGCCTTTCCCACGCAGTATATGGGCTTAATGTTCATTTTGAGCGGCTCCGGTTTAATGAACTGTCGCGCTTTTCGGCGGAAATGGTGCTCCGCAATAAGTGGGGGGATAACATTTCGGATATGGAAATTAAAGGCGCGGGGCACGTTAATTTTGCAGATTTTGAATGGCAGAATTTTGCCCTGCGCAGTTTGCGTACGCAGGTATATTTATTCCAAAAGCCTGTGGATATTTTATTAGATTTGGATAATTTGAGAACCCCCTATTTTAATATCAAAGCCTCCGTTCCGGCGTTTGAAGACAAGGACTTATCCCTTTTCCACGCCGAAAAGGGCCGTTTTTCTATTCCCAAGGCCACGCTTGCTGCCAAAGGCGTGCTGACAAACGGCTACCGTTTATTGAAATTAAACCAACTGACCGCCAATGCGGCAGACGTAAAATTGACGGCTTCCGGCGCGGTGGATTTGGAAAAAGCCCCCTTTGAGGCCGATTTGCAGGTATCCACCAATTTCTTTAATTTAGCCGGCAAGGAAAAATATTATCCGTTGATGTCTAAATATAAACTGACCGGGCAAGGCTCTTTGGCGGGCCGGATTACGCACACTTCCGGCAAGTATGCGCTTCCGCTCGTTACCGCACAGGTTAAAGATGCTTCGGCCTTGCTCTATGGTTTTAAGGCCGATAACATTACCGGTGAGTTCCAAGCCAAAAAAGATTTTACCGATTTGTATGCCGCTACAACGGACGGAAAGGTAACGGTGGACCGTTCGGTATTTGAAAAACTAAATTTAAGTGCCAGTTGGCGCAAGGGCAATTTGTATGCGAATATAGCCTCGTGTGAATTAAACGGTGTACCGTTTAAAATGAATTTGTCTGTTAGAAATTTAAAAAGTGCCCGGCGTAAAATTCGCACATCTATTTATTGGAAACACTTGGACCCGATGGCCTTTATTGAAACAGTGCGGGACTTTGTAACGGTAATTGTGCCGCTTACCAAGCACGGCGGCAAATTTAAAGCCCCAGTGGCCGGTCCGCTTGCCTGGCTGCGCAACTTTCGCGATCGCCTGCCCGGCTTTATGCCCAATTTTGCAGGAACGCTGACGGCAGATACTTTTTCCACCCAAGTATTATCGGGAAACCGTTTTAGTGCGGAATTTGATTTTACGGGCTTTAAGGCCGGGATGAAGCACCTGTCCGGGCCCTTGCACGCGCGGTTAGAGGGTGGAGTGATTCACCAAATGGAAAAATGGGCCGAAGAACAGCAGGCGCTTAACATTACCTTCCAGCCGTTTTTGATTATGCACCGTATGGAGCGGGCGGGAAGTTTTAAGGTGGGGCAGGTGCTTAAAGATGTGCCGTTTACCGATATGGCCGCCTCGGTAGAATTTAATAAAGGGCCGATGACGGTGAACAATGCCTACACGGTGGGTCCTACTCTTTCCGCCGCGGTCAGCGGTTGGACTAACTGGGTGGACGAAAATTTTGATATCATAATATGGACGATGTTTACCAACACGTCGCGTTCCGGCGCGTTGGCTGAAAACCTAACGGACGAGTCGGGAAATCCGGCATTGGCGTTTAGGGTGTCGTCGTCAATGTTAAAGCCGAAACTGGAAATGCTGCGCGCCAAAAAAACGGGCAAAACGATACGCGCCGCCCAGGAAAAAGGCGTACCGACAGATTTTAGTGCCGCAACTAAATTTATCCAAGGAGATTTTAATGCCAAGAAATAATATGGACGTACTGTGCCTGTTGCAAGAACACGGTGCCATTTTAGAAGGACATTTTGTAATGCCGTCGGGCTTTCACAGCCAGACGTATATTCAAACCTCGCTCTTAATGCAGCACCCTAATTTAGCGCAAAAAATTGCGGGGGCGCTGTCGGATAAATTTACCAAGCCGGCAGATGTGGTGATGGCGCTTACGCCGTCCGACTCCGTCTTGGCGCAGGAAGTGGCCCGCGCCCGCGGCGTGCGTGCTATTTTTGCCTCGCGCGACGACAACGGCGAAATGGTTTTAAAGCATAATTTTACTGTAAAAGAAGGCGAAAACGTACTTATTGTGGACGACGTAGCCGTTTCCGGACGCAAAATTAATAAGGCTATTGACCTGGTGGGTAAACTGGGCGGAAATGTGATTGGCGTGGGGGTGATTGTGGACCGTTCTATGGGTTATTTGCCCTTGTCTGTGCCGCTTCGCTCGCTTTTGTCTTACCCGATGCAGACTTTTACGGCAAAGGAATGCCCGTTATGTGCGGCTAAATTGCCAATTACTCCGTTAGAAGAGGTTTCCAAAAATTAATATGATTCAAATTACCTTAAAAGCAAAAGAAGAAAGGCGGCTCCTGGCGGGCCATTGGTGGGTTTTTTCAAATGAGATTGACGGTTTGGATACATCTATTGAGCCGGGTTCTCTTGTGCGTGTCGTCAGCCACGAAGGCAAACAGGTTGGTATTGGTTTTTTCAACCCGCACAGTTTAATTGCCGTGCGCTTGCTGATGAAGGGCGAGGGCGAACTGCCGGAAGATTTTGTATTTGAAAATATAGATAATGCCTATGCTTACCGCAAGGAAATCGGCGTGCGTAAGTACGGACGTATGTGCTATGGCGAAGCCGATAATATGCCGGGGTTGGTGATTGACCGCTACGGCGATATCTTGGTCATAGATGTATTGACGGCGGGTATGGAAAAATTAAAGCCTGAAATCACCAAGGCCGTGCAAAAGATTTTTAAGCCCAAAGGCATTTATTACAAGAACGACAGTGCCTTCCGCGCGTTGGAAGGGCTGACCAATACGCCCGAAATCATTGGCGAAGTGCCTGAAACGGTGGAGATTGAAGAAAACGGCGTAAAGTATATTGTTCCTATCCGCGGCGGACAAAAGACGGGCTTTTATTTTGACCAGCGCGAAAACCGCGAATTTTTGAAACCGTATTTTAAAGATAAACTGGTGTTGGATTTGTATTCCTACATCGGGTCCTTTGGTATTACGGCCGCCTTGGCCGGTGCCAACCAGGTGTGGGGGTGCGATTCCTCCGCGGCGGCGGTAGAATTTGCTAAAAATAATGCCGAATTAAACGGCGTATCCGACCGCGTGGTATTCCACCGCGACGACGCCGAACGCTTGCTCTCGGCAATGAAGAAAGGCGAACTGCCCGACCAGCCCGATATGGTGCTGTTGGACCCTCCCGCCTTTGTCAAAAGCCGCAAGGCATTGCCGCAAGCCGTGGGGCTTTATGTAAAACTCGTTAAAATGGCCTTAGAGGGTATTAAAACGGGTGGATATTTGGCATTTTCCACCTGTTCGCACCATATTTCGCGCGAACTGTTTGTGGATATTATCCGCCAAGGCGTGAGCAAATCGGGCCGCAAGGCGGTATTGGTGGAACTGCGCGGACAAGCCAAAGACCACCCGGTGCTTATCGGTATGCCGGAAACGGAATATCTGCATTTTGCGCTTATCCAGTTGCGCTAGGAGGACATTTTAAAGCAGTAAAAATTTAATCTGTTTTTGGAACCATAGCAGATATGGTGTGTAACCGCTTATGCGGTACGCAAACAGTCCAAAAGCAGTCGTTTTAGGTTCAAAGGCAAAAGGACTAATTACCCTTTTGCTTTTGGGCCGAGTGTTTGCCGTCCTTTGGGCGGCAAACCACGGCTGTTGTATGGGGCTACCTGTTTGCGGCTCCGTGCAATCAGCCGTTTTTTATGTGCGGAGCCTGATAAAAAAGGAGCGTTCGTATGAACAAGCAAACAGGCTTCACATTAATAGAATTGTTGGTAGTGGTGTTAATTATCGGTATTTTGGCGGGGGTGGCTTTGCCACAGTACGAAAAGGCCGTATTTAAGGCCAAGGCTACCAATGCTTTAACTTTTTTTAATGCTTTGCAAAAGGCTGAAACCGTTTATTACTTATCCAATGGGGAATATACCAACGATTTTGAATCATTAGATTTGCAACTGCCCGAGCAGGATTTCCATAAAGCGTGGGGCGTACGCTGCGATGAAGGCGGTTGTTCCTTAAAAATGGAAGAAAGACTGTTCTTGTTTTGGGCGGATAATGGGTGGCCCTGCAAAACGGTTTGCAACGCCCGCCCCGGCGATAGCGCGGGAAATTCTTTTTGTAATGGCTTTGGGGCCTTATTTGCAACCGGCGAAGAGGGCGTTCAGGGAAATTGGAACCGCTATTGTATGGATAAATAAAAAACCCCGCCAAAAGCGGGGTTTTTTAAACAAAAGGAAAATGCCGAGGGACAGGATCGAACTGTCGACACCTGGTTTTTCAGACCAGTGCTCTACCACTGAGCTACCTCGGCATTACCTAAATATAATACAAAATTTAGGACACTTCGGCAATATTTTCTGCGTTCTACGACGGAGAAAAATTTTTTATTTCATTAAAAATGGCAATTTTTTAGCAAAATTTCCGCTACTTTTTCAAAAAACACCTGGTCCTCTTGGCTAAAACGGCCCTTGTGCGGGGAATCAATGTCCAACACGCCTAACATCACTCCATTTTTGATAAGCGGCACCACTATTTCGCTTTGCGAGGCCGAATCGCACGCAATATGCCCCGGAAATTGGTGGACGTCCGGCACTAAAACAGTTTTACGCAGTTGAACGGAAGTTCCGCATACCCCGCGTCCTACGGAAATCCGCACGCAGGCTGGCTTCCCTTGAAATGGCCCCAGTACCAGCACGCCCTCTTTTAGCAAATAAAAACCCGCCCAATTTAATCCCGCCAGTCCGTTATACATAAGGGCTGCCGTGTTAGCCATATTGGCCACAGGGTCCGTTTCGGCGGATAATAAGGCCTCTAACTGAGTGAGTAAAGTGTTTTTATCCATAAAATTATTGTAGCAAAAAAGGGTGTTTATTATTGCGCTTGCGCTGGCAAAAGTCATATACTTTATATATGGGTTTTTCCGGTTCTACCCCCGGACCCACAGGAGAATTATGCCAAGAATTGAAGTGGACGCGAATAGATGTAAAGCCTGTTATCTGTGCGTCAGCGCTTGCCCTAAAAAATGCTTGGGCAAAGCCGAAACCATTAGCAAAAAAGGGTATTTCCCTGCCGTTATGGAACGTCCGCAGGACTGTATCGGCTGTAAGATGTGCTATATGATGTGCCCCGATATTGCCATTACGGTAATTAAAGAATAACGATTTGAGGATTTTATACCTATGACTGAAAAAACATTAAGAAAAGGCAACGAAGCCTTGGCCGAAGGCGCTATCCGCGCAGGCTGCCGCTTTTTTGCCGGTTACCCGATTACCCCTCAAAACGAAGTGCCGGAATTTATGTCTGCCAATATGGCTGATGCCGGCGGTTCGTTTGTCCAGGCCGAAAGTGAAATCGCCGCTATCAATATGGTGTATGGTGCGGCCGCTACCGGAACCCGCAGTATGACGTCATCTTCCTCTCCGGGAGTCAGTTTGAAGCAGGAAGGTATTACTTATTTAGCCAGCGCCGATTTGCCCTGCTTGATTGTAAACGTAATGCGTGGCGGCCCGGGGCTTGGCAGCATTGCCGGTGCGCAAGGAGATTATTTCCAGGCCACGCGCGGCGGCGGTAATGGGGATTATCATATTATCGTTTTGGCCCCGAACTCCGTAGAAGAGTTGGGCAATTTCCCGAAACTCGGCTTTGACTTGGCCGAAAAATACCGTATGCCTTGTATGATTTTAGCCGATGGCATTTTGGGGCAAATGATGGAAAGTATGTCCTTTCATTTTGACCCTGTGGACCCCAACCAATTAGGTAAGTTTGATTGGGCGGTAGATATCAATAAAAACGGAAAAAAGAAGAATAATGTTTTTTCCTACAAAGGCGATAATTTGATTGCCGACGTGGTAGATCGCGCTAAACGCTACGGCTTGATTGAACAGACCGAAACCCGCTGGGAAGAACGCAATACGGAAGATTGTGATGTGCTGTTGGTGGCGTATGGCTTGTCCTCCCGCGCGTGCTTGGAAGCCGTAAACAAAGCCAAAGAGGAAGGCTTAAAAGTTGGCCTCTTCCGCCCGATTACGCTGTGGCCGTTCCCGTCCAAGCGTTTGGCGGAACTGTCTTCCAAAACCAAAGCCATCGTGTGCGTGGAGCAGAGTTTGGGCCAGTTGGTGCAAGATGTAAAACTGGCTGTAAACGGCAAAACACCCGTTTATTTAAATGCCTATCCGGCCGGAGGGCAACCGGACGGTTCTACCATTTTAACTGCCGTGCGCTCCGCGCTTGCAGGCAAAAAGGACGGCTTGTTTGATTTGCAAGAACACGCCGCCGGGTTTACCTACAACTGCCAGCGTGATACCACCCTGGGTATGCAGGGCGACCTGAAAGGAGGCAAATAGATTTATGACCATTTTAGCCAAAAAACCCGCCAGTTTAACCGATGTGCCAATGCACTATTGTCCCGGCTGCGGACACGGCATTGTGCACCGCTTAATGGGCGAAGTGTTTGATGAACTTAACATTGCGGACCGTGTAATCGGCGTGGCCCCGGTGGGCTGTGCCGTGTTTGCGGATTCCTACTTTGCTTGCGATATGGTGCAGGGCGCGCACGGACGCGGCCCGGCGATTGCTACCGGTGTAAAACGCTCCAAACCGCAGGCAATAGTGTTTTCCTACCAGGGCGACGGCGACCTCGCTTCTATCGGTATGGCCGAAATTGTGCACGCCGCCGTGCGTAGCGAAAACATTACGGTTATTTTTATCAATAATGCCATTTACGGTATGACGGGCGGACAAATGGCCCCGACCACATTGGTCGGCCAGGTGGCTACTACCGCCCCCAAAGGCCGCGACCCCAAATTGCAGGGTTGGCCGATTAATATGTGCGAAATGCTCGCGCAGATTACGGGTTCCAAATACTTGGCCCGCGTGGCTGTGGACTGCCCGCAGAACGTAATGAAAGCCAAACAGGCAATCAAAAAAGCGTTTGAAAACCAGGTAAACGGAGTCGGTTTTTCTATGGTGGAAGTGCTTTCCCAATGCCCGACCAATTGGCACGCCAGCGTGCCGCAGGCATTGGAATTTGTGCGTACCAAAATGATGCCGCAATATCCGTTGGGTGTATTCAAAGACGAGGGGGCGAAATAATGTATCAAGGTATTAGAATCGCCGGATTTGGCGGACAAGGTGTTATTTCTGCCGGGATTTTGCTCGCACAGGCGGGTGTGGAAAACAAAAAGAACGCCAGTTGGTTGCCGTCTTACGGGCCGGAAATGCGCGGCGGTACGGCTAACTGTTCCGTAGTTGTGTCGGACGGAGAGGTTTATACGCCGATTGTGTCTGCACCGGATACGGTTATCATTATGAACGAGCCGTCCTTGCCCAAGTTTGAGCCTTTGCTTAAAAAAGGCGGACTAATGATTATTAACAGTTCGCTGATTAATTCCCGCCCTACCCGCACGGATATCAAAGTGGTGTGCGTGCCGTGCAATAAAATTGCCGAGGAGTTGGGGATGGACCGCATTGCCAACTTGGTGGCATTAGGTGCTTTTATTAAATTGACGGGTGCCGTTACGCTGGAAAGCGTGGCACACGCGATGAAAAAGGTTTATAAACGCGCCAAACCGGAAATGCTGGAACTGAATAAAAAAGCGTTGCAAGCCGGTTTTGATGCGGTAAATTAATCCGAAAAGTAAGTGATTTAATGAGAGGGACCAAACATTATGTTTGGTCCCTTTTTTGTACCAACTAAAAAGGGAAGACTTTTTTGTCTTCCCTTTGTGGCATTAGGTGATAAGTATGTACAACTCCGGGCGGCTGTAATGCCAAGGACAGCGGCCCTATCCCCCTGCTTTTCGGTTCCCCTGCTGTTATTGTAAGTATAAATGGATTTTTTGAATTTTCCTATGGTTAAAAAGGGTTAGTTTCCCGCCGTTCGTATGAGGAGGCAATCCAAGTAAATACTATCCCTGGGAGTGCCGCTAAACAGCACAAAAGCACCGCGGCTTTTAAGCCCCACACATCAGAAACTTGTCCGATAAGTACCGGGGATAACGCATCTCCCAAGGCGTGAATAATAAAAATATTAACGGCAAAAGCCATAGAACGTACCGGAGCGCGTGTGGCGGAAACAAGGGCTGCCGCCACAGGGCCGGTGGGCAGAAATAAACAAATAATGGCTAGCCCAAAGCAAATCAGGGCGCAAATAACGGAGCCTGTGTGTATGCCTATCCAGGCAGGGGGCAGTAATCCCGCTAATGCAAGCCCGATTACCCAAAAGTAGGACTTGGGAGAAAAGGGAAGTATTTTATCGGCCCATTTACCGCCTAAATAAGTTCCAGCCGCCCCGCACAAGACGACCAGTATCCCGAAAACGGCGCCCGCACGCGCTACGTCCATTTGCAAATAACGGTGCAAATAAGTGGGCATCCAGGCGGATAGCCCCCCAATGATAAACGTAATCATTGCGTGCGCCAAACAAATAAATAAAAAGGGTTTATTTTTAAGGAGGGCAGCATATTCTTTCAGGTGCGGAATTTCGGCTGGTTTTTGGGATAGCCGTTGTTTGTCCTGTAATTGGGTAAACGCTAAAAAACCTAAAAACAGACCCGGTATGCCTGCCAGCATAAAGGCTATCCTCCACCCCCAATGTTGGCCGATAAGCCCGCCCAGCAAATATCCAAGCGCACTCCCGGCGGGTAACGCCAGCCCGAAACAGGCCAAGGCGGTGGCTCGTTTTGTTTTAGGAAAATGTTCTGCCAAAAACGGCTGTGCAAGCGTGGTGAATCCGGCTTCCCCTACTCCGATAAGCCCTCGCGTAAAAAGCAGGGAGATATAGCCTTTGGCGGCGGAACAGGCCAAGGTAGCCGCGCTCCAAATAAGCGCGCTTGCGCCAATCCATTTTTGGCGCGGGGTTCTGTCGGCAAAGTACCCCACAAACGGAGCATAGAACATATACACCAGCATAAACGCGGAGGCCAAAGCCCCCAAGTGCATATCATTTAAACGGAGTTCGGCTTGCAGGAGGGGGAACACCGAATAAAGCACTTGCCTGTCTATATAATTAAACAGGTTGAGCAAAAAGAGAATCCAAAACAGTTTTTTCGCGTTCATAGTGCTTTAAGTATTTTATAAAATATATACTATTAAAAGCCGGAGCAAATTTATATAATAAACTATCTTTAAAGAAAGGGGAATTGTATGAAGAAAGGTTTTACGTTAATTGAATTGTTGATTGTAATGGTAATTGTAGGCGTGTTGGTAACGGTCAGTCTGCCCAAATACCGCGCATCTATGGAGCGCGGCCGCGCAACGGAAGGGATTAACAATGTCCGTGCAATTAGCGACGCGGTAAATGCCAAATATGTAATGAACGAAAATTCGTATTCCCTTGCGGGTTTGACGGATTCCAACGGAAATGTAACCGGGGTGGATATGACTAAGAGCGTTAATTTTTCAACACCTAAGATGACCCTCTCCTCCGGCACGGTAACTGTTACCACTACGCGTACGGGCAGTTATACGCTTACGGCGACTAACCAAAACGGTGAACTTATAAGCATTGAGTGCACGGGGGATGCGGAAACCTGCCAAAATATAGGTATGGAGAAAAATTCCTCCGGCAAATATGTATTGCCTTTGTAAGTGGCCCTTTTGTAAAAAAACTTGTAAAAAACCCGCCAGCCGGCGGGTTTTTTTGTCTAATTCAAGCGGTTTTGGCGCAAGGCTTCAAAAAGCACAATCGCCGCCGACGAGGAAAGATTGAGCGAACGGACGGGGCCTGTCATAGGTATTGTAAACAGACGGGTTTGGTAGCGTTCGTAAAATTCCTTGGGCAGTCCGCACGATTCAGCGCCAAAGATAAGGAACGCATCGGGGGGGAAAATGGCATCCCAGTAAGATTTTTGACCCTTCGTGGAAAGAAAAAACATTTTTTCCTCTGCTGGTTTTTCGGCTTCCAAAAAAGCATTCCACGTTTCGTAACGGCGGTAATCCAAATTGGGCCAATAGTCCAGGCCCGAGCGGCGGATTTCCTTAGAGGCAATTTTAAAGCCGAGTTTGCCCACTAAATGCAGCCGAGTATTGGTGGCTACGCACGAACGGCCGATGTTGCCCGTGTTAAAGGGAATTTCGGGGTTTACAAGCACGATATTTAGCATATTAATTTGTCATTACCCGCGTAAAGCGGTAAAGCACCTAACAAAAGCAAAAAACGGCCGGACTTTTCCGGCCGTTTTTATAAGAATAACCTTATTCTTCCCAACGAATAAAGAGCGGAGTCAGAACGCTGGGGATATTCGTGTTATAGGGTAATACACGCAAGGCATAGTCCTGGCGACCGCTGTTAAGCGGGGACATAGATACTTCATAAGTGTAAGCGTCTCCGTCTTTGCCGGTGCAGGTCATATCAATAGCATCTTCCTTGACAATGTCGCCCAGGGTTCCGCGTTGGCCCAAGTAAAGTTCTACTTGTATGTCTTCCGGAGCCAGTCCGCCCAAGACCACGCGGGCTTTAAAGTTTACCTTATCACCCATTAAAATAGCACTTTCGGGTTGCGGGGTGATATCGGTTACGCCCACGCGGTACCAGTTGTCCGCAATTTTACTGCGCCAGGCGGCTACGGCTTCGGCTTTGCCGGGCTCATTTAAAATAAGGCTGTAATTGTTGGCGGGCACATAGAAGCGTTCGTAATATTCCTTTACCATACGGTTTGTGTTGAAGAAGGGGGCAATGTGCTTGACCGATTCCTTCATCAGCGAAACCCACGGCAAGGAATAAGCGGAGCCGACTTCTTTGGCATAGTAAGCGGGGGCAATATCCTGCTCAATTAAATTATAGAGCGATTCGGATTCCACCGTGTCGCGTTCTTCGTCGGATTTGTACGTTTCCGGTCCGCCGATAGACCAGCCGAAATCGCACGGCCCCACTTCGTCCCACCAGCCGTCTAAAATAGACAGTGCAAGTGCGCCGTTTAAGGCGGCTTTCATACCGCTCGTGCCGCTGGCTTCCATCGGGCGAATCGGGTTGTTGAGCCATACGTCCACGCCCTGTACCATATAGCGGGCGACGTTCATATTGTAGTCCTCCACAAAAACGATTTTGCCTTTAAAGCGAGGGTCGTTTTGTGTTAGGCCGACAATCAATTTGATAAATTCTTTACCGGCCGTATCCGCCGGGTGCGCTTTCCCCGCAAAAACGAATTGGACGGGGCGCTGCGGATTGTTGATGATTTTATCCAAGCGGTTCAAATCTTTAAACAGCAAGGTCGCGCGTTTGTAGGTGGCAAAGCGGCGGGCGAAACCAATGGTCAGCACATCGGGGCGCAAAACGCTGGAAGCCTTTTTAACGGCCATCACGTCAAAGCCTTGGCGGGTAAGTTGGCGTTTTAGGCGGCCGCGCACCATATCAATCAGTTTGTTTTTGCGTGCGGTATGGACGTCCCACAACTCACCGTCGGGGATATTGGTTATATTTTCCCAGGCTTGCGTGTCGGAAGGATCTACTTCGCCGGTTTGGTTGTTGCCGAATAAATATTTGCGGTACAGTTCGTTGAGTTCGTGCGAAATCCAAGAAGAACTGTGAATACCGTTGGTAATGCTGGTTATCGGTACTTCGCTGATAGGTAGTTCGGGCCAGAGGTTGTGCCACATTTCGCGGCTTACTTTACCGTGCAGTTTGGCTACACCGTTGCAGAAGGCGGCCAAGCGCAGGGCAACTACCGTCATACAATAAGTAGCAGAGTTGGCCTTTTCTTTACCTAAGGCTAAAAATTCTTCCCAAGAAATACCCATTTCTTTGGCATAGAAGTCCATATATTTGCGCACAAGGGCGGGGTCAAAGTGTTCGTTCCCCGCAATAACCGGTGTGTGGGTGGTAAATACGGAGGAAGCCCATACAATTTCGCGCGCTTGGGCAAACGTCAGGTTCTTTTCGCGCATAATGTCAATAATGCGTTGGAAAAGCAGGAACGCGCTGTGCCCCTCGTTAATGTGATAAACGGTCGGTTTAATGCCCATAGCATCTAATGCTTTCACACCGCCGATACCAAGGACCACTTCTTGGCGGATACGGTTTTCGCGGTCGCCGCCGTAGAGTTTTTCGGTAATGGCGCGCTGTGCGGGGGTATTTTCCTGCAAGTTGGTATCTAACAAATAAAGAGAGGTGCGCCCCACAGGTACGCGCCAGATGCAGGCTTTAATGTTTTCGCTTCCCAATTGGATATCTACGGTAATGTCTTTGCCGTCTTTGGTTACGCGTTCTACCGGCATATGAGCCCAGTCGTTATCCGGATATTCTTCGTTCTGCCACCCTTCACGGTTTAGTACCTGCTGTACATAGCCTTGTTTGTAGAACAAACCCACACCGATAATTGGCATACCCAGGTCGCTGGCGGATTTCATATGGTCGCCCGCAAGCATACCGAGCCCGCCGGAGTAAATCGGTAAACCTTCGCCGATACCGTATTCCATAGAAAAATAGGCTGTTAAAAGGTTGCCGTTTTCGTGGCGGTGTTGCTGATACCAGGTGTTTGGATTATTTTTATAGTTGTAGTAAGAAGTTTTGACGGCATTTAAATTATCTAAAAACGCCTGGTCTTTGCTTAATTCTTCAAAGCGTTTCTGCGGTACGCAGCCCAAAAACCATTTCGGGTTGCGTTTGGCGGTAATCCACAGTTTTGCATCTACCTGTACAAAAAGTAAGATGGCGCGCCAATTCCAGGTAAACCACATATCATTGGCCAACTCTTCCAAAAACTTGATGTTTTCGGGCAAGTTGGGCTGTACGTTAAAAGAATGGATTTTCATTACGTTCTCCCCTTGTTATTTCAATATACAGAAATTATATAAAATTAAGGTACAAAAAGGCCGCCTTTCCAAACGGATTGGCGGCCCTGTTAAAACAAGTGATGTTTACAGCACTACATTTAAGATGATAAAGCAGGCAATCATCAAGGCTGCGCCCAAACCTACGGCGTGTTTGGCCCACTCTTTGCTCTTAATGCCCAACTTGGAAGCGCAGATAATGTTGGGAATATTGCCCGGGATGAGCATCCCGCCCGAGATAATCAAACTCATCAGCAAAAACGTAAGCGTGCGGGTGCTGATATCCGGTGTGACCTCAATAGCGGCCAAGGTGGCATTATCCAGTACGGCGGAAAGCGCATTAATCCAATAAAGCCAACTGGCAGATAGGTGTGAAATGGTCTGCATTGCAAGCGGTTTTAAACCGTCGCCCAAAAACACTAACGCCATTACGAACAAATATACTTTGGCCGCGCGGACCACAATGCTTTTAATGGTGTGGCCGTCGCCCTCATTGTTTTCGGCGGCTTTGGGCCCGGGAGCCTTTTGGATGACGTCAGCGCGGATAGAACTGGCCATACCGGCCATTAATACCACCCCGCCAAAAACATACCAGCCCAAGTGTTCCAGCAGGAACCAAAAATCGGCAAAATGCGGCGCGCCTTTTAATTTGGAAAGCACTACCGTTCCCAACGGCTCGCCAATGGAGGTAAGCACTGCACCCATACCGATAGCAAAGCACGAAAATACCACCAGGCGCGTGCGGCCCTTGCGTTCCAAGGGGAGCATTACGGTAACTTCCGCCAAGATAAGTGCCGCGATAATAGCGGTAATAATGCTGGACGTAAGCCCAAGTAAAAAGACGATTAAAAACAACGTCCAGCGCAGACCGATGGTTTTAACAGCCTTGTGTGTCAGTTTTTGCAAATGCACGTTGAATTTGCGGAAAAGTAAACCCGCAATTAAAACGGCTAATGTGATTTTGATTGGATCTTCCAGCGCAGTCAAAACCAGATGTCCGCTCCACATTTTGGAAACGGAAACCGCAATAATTCCGCACAGGAACAAAAATGCTTCCAAGTTTTCTTCCACTTTGTGTACGGTAAGCGGTAAAAAGAGAACGATTGCGATTAATAGCGACAGTAACGTCGTCTGCCATGCGGCTAATTCCATAACAGCCCCCTGTAAAGGTAAGATAAAATTATTATATAAAAAAAGCGGAATATTCGGGGAGTGCTTACGCACCGGGAAAAAATATGATAAAATTAATTTAAAGGTCCCGTTCGTCTAGCGGTCCAGGACGCCGCCCTCTCAAGGCGGAGATCACGAGTTCGAATCTCGTACGGGACGTTTTCTCCTTTTAAACCCCGCATCCGGCGGGGTTTTTTATGCCGTCCCTAGGCCTAGCCTAAAATGCTAAAATATAACTAATCGTCCGTTTTATTATATTCAAGGAGTCTTTTACTATGGAAATCGGTATCGTCGGTCTGCCTAACGTAGGCAAATCTACCCTTTTTAATGCGCTGACCTGCGCCGGAGCGGAAGCGAGCAACTATCCGTTCTGCACCATTGAGCCAAACGTGGGCATTGTGCCTATACCGGATAAACGGTTGGATAAGTTGTTTGAAATGTTTAATCCTCCTAAAAAAACCGCCGCTTTTATTAAATTTGTGGATATTGCCGGTATCGTAAAGGGCGCGAGCCAAGGCGAAGGGCTAGGCAATAAATTTTTAGCCAACATCCGCGAAGTGGACGCCATTATACACGTGGTGCGTTTGTTTGAAGATGAAAACGTAACCCACGTGATGAACTCGGTGGATCCGTTGCGCGACATTGAGGTAATTAATACGGAATTAATGCTTGCCGATTTGGAAACGGCCACCAAGGTATGCGACCGTCTGGGATCCAATGCCAAAAGCGGCAAAAAAGATGCCGTAGCCGCCTGGGAACGGATGAAGGAGATTAAAGCCGCTCTGGAAAACGGCAAACCCGTCAGTTCCCTGCATTTGGAGCCGGAAGAACTGAAAGACTATCAATTTTTAACCGCCAAACCTGTATTGTATGTGGGCAACAATTCGGAAAAGCGCAATGTGGAAAATGCCGAAAAGGTAGCCAAATACGCCAAAGAAAACGGAGCGGGCTTTTTGGAGTTGTCTGTTAAATTTGAGGCGGATATCGCTGAATTTAGCGAGGAGGAAAAACACGCCTTTTTGGCCGAAACGGGCAACGATTATACAGGCTTGGAAAAAGTGGTTCGCGAGGGGATGAAACTCTTGAACCTTTGCACCTATTTTACCGCCGGGAGCGAAGTGGAAGTGCGCAGTTGGCTAATTCCCGTAGGGTGTACGGCTCCGCAAGCGGCGGGAAAAATCCACAGCGATTTTGAAAAAGGCTTTATCCGCGCCGATGTTTACACTTTTGACGATTTAGCCAAGTTTGGCAGTGAAAAAGCCCTGCGCGAACACGGTTTAATCCGCTCCGAAGGGAAAGACTATATTGTAAAGGACGGCGATGTCTGCCTGTTTAAAATCAATGCCTAATATTTCGTGCAAACATTTCGGTAAATGTGGCGGATGCGCCCTTTTGAACTTGTCCTACGGGGAGCAAGTAGCCAAAAAACAGGCCAAACTGCAAGAAACCTTAAAAGAATTTTGGCAAGGGGAAATCCCGGTAACCGTAACGGACGAACCGGTTAATTTCCGCAACAAGGTGGAACTCGGTTTCTGCCACCAGGTTAAATGGCGCGACGATTACGATAAAAAGGACCCCGCCAATAAAACCCGCCCGCTGGAATTTGAAAGCGCGCTCGGTTTTAAATTAAAGGGCCGTTGGGACAGGGCGGTGGATATAGAGGAGTGTTATTTGTTTAACGACAAACTAATTCCTCTTTTGAACGCTATCCGCGCGTGGGCAAAAGCCGAAAATTTGGAATATTACGACCAACGCAAACATACGGGAATTTTGCGTCACTTAATGGTTCGCGAGGGGAAAAACACCGGGGAAGAAATAGTGGTGTTGTTTGTAACGGACGATTTCAACGAAAAAACTTTTGTGCAAACGGTGGAGTCCATTTTGCCCAATGCCAATATTATGGCCGCCGTCAATAACGGGCTGGCCGATACCGCCGCGCCCGAATCCCTGCGCGTATTAAAAGGAAAAGATTTTATTTTAGAGCGCATTTTTTTAACCAACGAGAACGGGCAAAAAGAGCGCGAAATAGTATTTAAACTTTCGCCCCAATCGTTCTTTCAAACCAATACCAAAACCGCGCAAAAGATGTATTCCCGCGTGCGTGGGGTGGTTAAAAAACTCGCGCCGAAACGCATTTACGATTTGTACGGCGGGGCGGGCAGTTTTTCGCTGTCTTGCGCTGATTTGTGCGAAAAAAGTATTTGCGTGGAAAGCGTAGCCCCTGCCGTATATAACGGGATTGAAAATGCCAAAATTAACGGGGTTTCCAATGTGCAATTCTTCTGCTCCAAGGTGGAAGATTTTGTCAAGGAACAGCCGCTTGAACGCAAAGAGGCTCTTATTATTTTGGACCCGCCCCGGGGCGGGATGCATCCCAAGGCTGCCAAGGCGGTGGCAGAATCGGGCGTGGAAAATGTACTCTACATTTCCTGTAATCCGGTTACGCTGGCAAGCGATTTGAAAATTCTTACCCAGCATTACGAAATTTTGCACGTCGAAGCCTTTGACTTTTTCCCGCACAGCGAGCATATTGAAACCTTCGTGCAAATGAAATTGAAATAATTTAGAAGGACCTGTATGACTTTGGAAGAATCATTAAAATCTTTAAACCCACAACAGTTGGAGGCCGTCAATTATGATGCCGGACCTTGCCTGATTGTGGCCGGTGCCGGGACGGGTAAGACCAAAACCCTAACCACCAAAATTGCGAAATTAATTGCGGACGGCTATCACCCGGCCCGTATTTTGGCGGTAACATTTACCAATAAGGCCGCGCAGGAAATGCGCGAGCGTGTGGATTCGTTGGTGCCTGGGGCGGGAAAAAAGGTTTGGATTCACACCTTCCACTCGTTTGGCGTGCGTATTTTGCGTCAGAACGCACAAGCACTCGGCCTGTCGCGCGATTTTGCCATTTACGACGATTCCGACCAAAAGAAAGTAGTCAGCCTGATTTTGGAGCAAATGGGTATCAAAGACCCTAAAAAGGAAATCAGCCAAATTGTCGGTTTGATTTCCCGCGCCAAAGACGATATGGTTTCGCCTGAAACAATGATGCAAAGCGCAACAGCCAGCGGGCTGGATTTTAAAATCCGCGCCGCCGAAGTCTATCGCCGCTACGAACAGAAACTTAAAGAAGCGGGCGCGTTAGATTTTGGCGATTTGCTTGTAAAGACAGTTGTTCTATTGCGCGACCACGAGGATATCCGCTCCTATTACCAAGAATTTTTTGAATATATTTTAGTGGACGAGTATCAGGATACAAACCATACCCAGTACCTAATTACCAAAATGCTGGCTGCCAAACGCCGTAAATTGTGCGTGGTGGGGGATCCCGACCAAAGCATTTATTCTTGGCGCGGAGCCAATATCCGCAACATCTTGGAATTTGAAAAAGATTTCCAAGATGTAAAAACTATTACCTTGGAGCAAAACTATCGCTCTACCAAAGTTATTTTGGAAGCCTCCAACCGTTTGATTACCAAAAATAAAAAACGCAAGGAAAAAAATCTTTTTACCGATAAATCACAAGGCGACCCAATTGAGGTGCGCGAACTTTTAACAGAGGGTGATGAAGCCCGTTGGGTCAGCCAAAATATTAAAGCCTTGGTGGACGAAGGCGCCAGTTTGAAGGAGGTGGCTGTTTTTTACCGCACCAATGCACAGAGCCGCAGTTTTGAAGACTCCTTCCGCCGTTATCAAATTCCGTACCGCTTGGTGGGGACGGTCCGCTTCTACGACCGTAAGGAAATTAAAGACATTATGTGCTATGCGCGCATTTTGATTAATCCCGCCGATAACGTAAGTCTTTTGCGCATTATCAATACGCCTGCCCGCGGGCTCGGCAAGGTAGCGCAGGACCGTTTTATGGCATACGCGGAAGAAAATCACCTTTCGTTGTATGATGCCTTAAAAAACGCGGCCTATGTGCCGGGCGTTAGTGCGATGGCTTTAAAAGCCGCGTTGCGTCTGGTCCAACTGTTTGAAAATTGGCGCGGGGATATGCTTTTGACGGACCCGGCGGATATCTTTCACAAAATTTTAGTGGAATCCGGCTATATGGATGCCGTAAAAGCCGAAATGGAAAAGGACCCCGAAGCCGAATCCCGCTTGCAAAACTTGGACGCGCTTATCAACGCCGTAAAAGAATACGAGGAGCGCTGCCACAAGGGCGAAAAAGAGCCGTCTGTATCGGACTTTTTGCAGGAAATTTCCCTCTTATCCGGCGAAGATGATTCCAACGCGGGTGAAGGCGGCGCCGTAACCCTGATGACCGTTCACTTGGCAAAGGGGCTGGAATTTAACAATGTGTTTGTAACCGGCTTGGAAGAAAACCTGTTTCCCATTTGCAAGGATAATGAGGACGAATTGGAAGAAGAACGCCGCTTGTGTTATGTGGCAATGACGCGTGCGCGCGAAAAACTCTTTTTAACGTATGCCCAATCGCGCCGCAAATTTGGACAACGGCAGGATAATTTGCCTTCGCGTTTTTTGTTTGAAAGCGGACTTTTAGATGAGAGTGAAGTGCGCGAAAGCACACAACCCCGCTATACGGATTATCACTCTAAATACGGTTTGTACGGCGCGGGTGCGGGCGGTTCCTATTCCGGCGGCAATTACGGCGGAGGATATTCCCGCGGGCGCAATAATTTTGGCGGCAATAACCGCTACCAAAATTTTGAAGGCTATGCCAGCAAGAGCCGTTTCCAAAAACGCTATGACGAGGACGGCTACGAAATAGAAGATAACGATTTGGATTACGAGTCATCTTCTTATAATTCTACACCCGGTTTGGGTTCGCTCTATTCCCGCCCGATGCCTGCTCCGGCCGCCGCGCCGCGGCAGTTTCCTAAGGGGCGTGCATATCCGTTTCCGACGGCCAGCCAACAGCCAGTTGCTAAACCGGCAGAACCGGCTCCTAAAAATGCGGACGGTGTGGCTGTGGGCGGACTTGTCAAACACGGGGTATTCGGGCAAGGCAAAATTGTCCAAGTGGCAGGCTCCGGCGAGAGCGCCAAAATTACTGTCCTTTTCGGCAATGGGGTACGGCGTACCTTTATGCTGAAATTTGCCCCGCTTGAATTATTGTAAAAGCGTAGTTTTAATAGAAAAAAGCCGCAAGGGTGTATTTCCCTTGCGGCTTTTTCGTTGTTTATGTTAAAAGGGTTGTTTTATTTTTTTTTTTTGTTAAAATTTTGAAAATTAAGGCCGGATATACCCGGATGTATCCGGTATATAAAAACGCGTATAAAAGGCCTTTTTGCCTAAATATAAAGACCTTAAAAAGGAGAAAAATGAAAGGAGTTACTTCTATGGTGTCATTCCCGAACTCAGCGGGCCGCCAATTTCTCGGGGATGACGGTTTAACAACAAGTGGCCGCACGGCAAGAGCCTTTGTCAAACGGTTGGTTGTTATGTTTCTGATTACTTTATTTGCGGCGGTAAATGCTCCGGCGGAAATCATTTCCGCGGTGTCGTATAATCCGTCGCGTATGGGAGATTATGTTTATTTAAAGGTAGCCGATAAGGCTAATTTAAAAGGCGGTATTGAAGCCAACACGATGACGGTCCGCTCCGGCGGTACTGTGAGTGCCAGTTCACCTAATTTAAATTATAATGTTCCCGCTGTGGTGGGGGAGTCCGGCTCTGCGCTTGATATGCCCAATACGGCTATCCACGGAGAGGCGGCCAATACTTATGATAACTATCAGGCAGTCAATACGGGTACGCCTAATGCACTTTTAAATAAAGTGTATGTAAACGGCGGAACGACAACGGTTAAAAACGATTCGTATATATCCACGTTGGACGCAGTAAACCGCTTAAAACAAAAGGCGGCCACTCTGCGCGCTAATAAATTATCTGTCAGCGGGTCCGAAAATGCAAGCCTTTATGATGATGCCACAACGGACGGGTTTACATTATCCGGGAACGATATTCCGCAGCCGACGAGTTCGCACGTGAACACGGGTGCGAGTTTAAGCAACTGCACGTTAAAATGGGAAGAGCGTACGACGAGCGACAATAAAAAAGTGAAATTATTGGCACTTGCAAATTGCGGAAGCGGCAGACCGACGATTCCAACTATTCCGACGGATGATTGTTCTGGTCTTATTTACAAATCCACTCATAAGGCCGAGTGTTGTCCTTGGGTCCCTAAGACGGCGGCAGACGGGATATGTTATAAATGGGATTGGGTTTTTGTAATAAGCGGAGATCAGGATGTTGATTGCAGTAATAGAAATTATGGCACTTCTTGCGGTACTTGTTCTGGTACGCATCAGTACTGTGACCTAGAATCTTGTATTAACGGCGGCACAACACTTCATAGAGATTCTTATAGTTGTGAATTGGTTAGAAATGGCTGGTAAAATTTTCCACACACCAAAACTGCCCCGGAGTGCTTCCAAAAGTATCCGGGGCGTTTTTTTATAAATACTTTTTAATGAAACTCCCCAGGCTTTTTAAACCCGGGGAATAGTTATTTTTGCAAAAATTTGATTAATTTTTGCGGATTAACAAGTTTGGATGTAAACGCTTGGCCCTGAAAAGTGCATTGGCGCGTGTCGTTTGTGGCGGCAACGGCTTGTAAAAATTCTGCTTTGGTAAGCCCCGGCCTTACTTGTACGCCTAGCGCATACAAACCCGCCACATAGGGCACCGCCCACGAGAGTCCGCCATTAGCATAATGTACATAATCTCCGTTACCATTGGGCGCGGCAACTACGCGGAAATCGGTCGGGGCGAATACGTCTTGGAAAGCCGCATAAGATGGCAATTTTTCTTTTTTCAACCAATATGCCGGGCGGCAATAGTCGGCTTTGTCCGGATTATCCCGTGAGTGTGTGCGGCTTAATGTAAAAACATCCTGAGTGGTAAACACGGCTATCCCGTCATCCTCTAATGCTTTTTTTGCAACGGCAAACTCTTTTGCATCTAAATCGTCTGGGGTGAAACCGCGCGAAATAGACACCACTCGGATTTTCTGTTCCGCAGGTAATTGCTTATTTACTTGGGCAATCCGGCGCAACGCACGGGCATTGGGTGCGGCGTCGTAGCGGTCTTCTGAACTCCGGCCGAATTCAGGTGCGAAATAAAACAAATTAGCCTGTGGGGCCACCCCAACGGTTTTCCCCACCAAAATAGAGGCTACTGCTGAGCCGTGCATACTGCTGTCCGCTGGTTTCCACCAAATGTTTTCCTCGTACCAAACTAAATTCTTCGCGTATTCTTGGTGCGTGGTCAACAGGTTTTGGTCCAAAATCGCCACAGAAACCCCTTTTCCCGTAATGCCTTGTTTATGCAATTTATGTAAATGTAAGCCGGGGTTTTTGCCATTTTTTAAAATCTTTTTAGCATTAAATCCCTTGGGCAGTTTGTTTTTGGACGGCAAAACGGTTTTACTGTCAAAGGTCAGTACATCAGCCAGTTCATCCTTGGTATATCCGCTGAAATCCCAGGCGGATATATCACACGAGCGGACATCCAGTTCTGCAGGAGGAACAACTTTTTCAGGTTGTCCTTTTGCCAGTATTTCGGGGCAAAAGCAAGAAAAGTTCGCCGGGGCCGGGGAGTTTTCAATATAAGGGAGTGTAACAGCCGACCAACCGGGTAAAGCCAAGCACAACATCCAGCATAGTATTATTTTATTTTTCATATTTGAAAGTCTCCTGTCTGTTAGCGTGTATAGTAAATTAAGCCGAGGCCAAAATGGCCGTCAGCAAAGCGAGCAAGGTCCCGCCGAAAAATAACACCAGTACAAGCGGTACGACGGCAATCCCTACCGTCAGCCACCCAAAGAGCCCCGCCCACCAAGCCACGCGCCGGGCTTCATCCGGCAGGTTCGTGCGGGCCAAATCCTGCGCGCGCAAGGATAAAATCATCCCGGCAATCGCCAGCGGAATCGTAAAAAATCCCGTAAAGCACGAGATGATGACCGCAATGACCGAAAGCGTAAAATGGCTGTTAATGCAGTTTGTGCCATTTAAATTGCATTTGCAGTCGTCCGCGTTGCGTTTATCCGGCGTGCAGACGGGTTTGTTTTCCTGCGTTTGGTTTTCCATAAATTTCCCCCTTGCCGCCAAGCGGGCATAATGCCTAGCCAAACGGCTAAATTATTATATAAAATATATTTTTAAAGGGAGCCCTATTTTATGGAAATAACTAAAAAAGATGTAGCCTTGGCCGCCAAACTTGCCAAAATGCAGGTAAGCGAACAAGAAGCCGCTATTTATCAAGAACAATTAGAAGCCCTGTTTAAATGGGTAAAGGAGCTTTCCGCCGTGAATACGGACTCGGTCAAATTGACCAACGTAAACCACTCGGCGCATATCCGCCGTGACGAACCCGTCAGCGACTTGGACCGCGCCGCTGCTTTGCGCCAAGAATTTGGCGCGTTGGAAGATGACTGCGCGAAAGTAAAGAAGGTGCTTTAATATGATGACCGCTTTGGAAATTGTAAACGCTATTGAAACAGGCGTGAAGACCGCCGAAGAAATTACCCGGGAATCTTTGGCAAAAATTGCCGAATTAAACCCCCAAATTAACGCTTTGGTAGAAGTATTTGAAACAGATGCCCTGGCCCAAGCCAAAGCCGTGGATGCCAAAAAAGCCCGCGGTGAAAAACTGGGGCCGCTGGCCGGTGTGCCGGTGGCAATTAAGGATAATATCCTTTACAAAGGGCACAAGGCTACCTGCTGTTCCAAAATGTTGGAAAATTATGTGGCCGCCTACACCTCTACGGTGGTGGAAAAATTAGTGGCCGCCGATGCCGTGATTATCGGACGTGCCAATATGGACGAATTTGCAATGGGCAGCAGCAACCAAACTTCCGTTTACGGGCCGGTTAAAAATCCGGTTAATTTGGAGTGCGTGCCGGGCGGTTCCTCCGGCGGAAGTGCGGCGGCTGTGGCGGCGGGGATGGTTCCCGTGGCTTTGGGCACCGATACGGGCGGCTCCGTACGCCAACCGGCAGGTTTTTGCGGGGTGGTGGGTATTAAGCCCGGTTATGGCCGTATTTCGCGCTATGGCGTTATCGCTTTTGCTTCCAGCGCCGACCAAGTGGGTGTACTGGCCCAAACGGTGGCTGATTCTGCGCGCGTGTTGGAAGTGTTGGCCGGTAAAGATGTGCACGATTCAACTTCCTTGGACGCAGAAGTTCCTGCTTATGAAAAACTTTTTACGGACGGTTTAAAAGGCCTAAAAGTAGGGCTTCCCAAGGGCTTTTTGGACGGTTTAAACGCGGATATTAAAGAAAAGGTGGACGCGGCTGCCAAGCGCTTGCAGAAGTTGGGTGCGGAACTGGTGGAAGTGGAAGTTCCTCACGCCAAATATGCAGCTCCGTGTTACTATATTATCACCAGTGCGGAAGCCAGTTCTAACCTGGGCCGCTTTGACGGTATCCGTTACGGGTATGCCGATAAACAAGCCCAAGATTTAAACGCCTATTACGAAGGCTCCCGCAAGCCTTTTGGATTGGAAGTAAAAAAGCGCATTATTATCGGTACGTACGCACTGACCTCCGGCCGTTACGAGGAGTGTTTTGTAAAGGCGATGAAGGTGCGCGAACTCATCCGCGACGATTTTAAAAAAGCGTTTGAAAAGGTGGATATTTTGCTGACGCCCACCTCGCCCACGACGGCCTTTAAACTGGGCGCGCACGACGAGGACCCGTTGGCCTTGTATCTGGCGGACCTTTATACCTGCCAGGGCAATATCGGTGGGCTTGCCGGTATCAGTGTGCCGTTTGGCAAGGATAAAAACGGTTTGCCTGTCGGCGTGCAGTTTTACGGGCCGATTTTGCAGGAAGAAAAAATTTTAAACGCGGCATATAATTTAGAGAAGGGCGTATGATTGTTTCCGAATTTTCGTGCGGCGGTGTGATATTGGACGGGCGCAAGGTTTTACTCGTCCAAGTCAAAAATATGAAAGGCAAAAAGATTTGGACGTTTCCCAAAGGACACATTGAACAAGGGGAAACGCCACGTCAGGCCGCGCTGCGCGAAGTATTGGAAGAAACAGGCTATAAAGCCGTTATTGTCCGGCCGATGATTCGGGTGAAGTATGCATTTACTTTTCAGGGAAATTACGTCAAAAAGATGGTCCAATGGTATTTGATGAAGAAACTGGGGCGCATTGGCAAGCACGATGCGTCCGAAATTATTTCAATCCGTTGGGTGTCTCTTTTAAAGGCGCGTGAATTGGTGCAATACCCGAGCGATATCCGCCTGGTGGATATGCTATTGGCCAGTTTGCATATTGAACCCTCCGAGGAGCCGGAAACCGAGGAATAGGGGCTGTTTTAGTTAGTAATGGGCGGGACGCAACCTGTGTTTGGGTTTTGCGTTCCGCTTTTTTGTGTCTAAAAAACCCCGCTCGTTTGAGCGGGGTTTTCACATTATCTAATCAAAGATTAGTGTACGCCGTGCATCCACTTTTTGATTTTGCCCGTCATAATCCACATGACTACGCCAAACAGCATAGACATAACGGCCGGAACGGAGAACAGCGTGGTCAGGCTCCAAGATTCATAGTAACTGGCCAACCAGCCGGCGAGCAAGTTACCAAAGAAACTGGCCGTCAACCATACGCCCATAAACAGGGACATAAATTTAAGCGGCGCGAGTTTGGTAACCATAGAAAGCCCTACCGGGGACAAGCACAGTTCACCCATCGTGCAGAACAGATAGACCAAAATCAGCCAAATTGCGCTGACCGGGCCGTTGGCTTGGTACAAGGCAGCACCTATTGCAACCGCGGCAAAACCAATACCTTGCAAGAACAAGCCCCAACCGAATTTGCTCGGGATAGAGGGGTCTTTCGTTCCCATTTTAAGCCACAGTTTGGCAAACAACGGGGCGAAGAGCACCACAAAAATAGGGTTCACTGCCTGGAAGTAAGACGCTTTAAGCGTAATTTGCCCAATAATCGGTAAAACCGGGGTCAAATTAGTGGCTTCTTTGGCAAAGAAGTTCAAAGACGTTCCGGCTTGTTCAAAGAACGCAAAGAAGAAAATAGCGAAGAATACGAAAGTGAAAATCGCTTTGATTTTATCCCATTCTTCTTCCGTCAGCGGCTTTTTGGCGGCTTCGGCTTTGGCTTTTTCTTCAGGGTCTTCGTCCTGGTCGTTTTTAGTTACGGGGTGTAAGCCAATGTGGCCCAAGTATTTGTTTTGGGAAACCAAATACCATACGAGGCCGATTAACATACCCGTACCGGCGGCCATAAAACCGTATTTCCATTTATAGGCTTCCAATACGTTCATCGGGTCGGTAGGTTCGCCTAAGAAACCGCAGATAAACGGCGCAAAAAACGCACCTACGTTAATGCCCATATAGAAAATGGTAAAACCGCCGTCTCTTCTGGGGTCGTTGGGTTCATAAAGTTCGCCCACGATGGTGGAGATGTTGGGTTTAAAGAAACCGTTTCCGATAATAATCAGCGTTAAACCCGTACCCAATGCGAGAATCGGGTTAATGAGTTCATAAGACGCCAGCGTGAATTGACCCATAGCCATTAAAATAGCACCAATGGTAATAGAGTGGCGTTTGCCGATATAACGATCCGCCAGGTATCCGCCCAAGACGGGGGTTAAATACACCAGGGCCGTGAACATACCGTAAATTTTGCTGGAAGTTGCTTTGGTAAATCCAATTACGGTACTAATCATAAAGAGCGACAGAAGAGCTCTCATTCCATAATAGTTAAAACGTTCCCACATTTCAACCATAAACAGCATATACAGCGCTTTCGGTTGACCGTGTTTGGTAACGTTATGCTTTACTTCGTTGTCTGTCATTTATTTCTCCTTGTTTAATTAAAAGGGTACTCTATATTGTACAAAAATATAGGCACACCAGAGAGGGAAAAATTAAAAGGCCGGCAGGCCGCCGTTCAGCATTAGCTGCGTGGCGTCTTGTATCAACAGAAATGCGTGATAAAATGCCACCACTAAATATGCGCCCAAAAGTATGAGAAGCAGGGTGTATATCCATTTGGCGGGAGTGGAAATGATTTTGGACAGCCATACCATTGGCAAGGCAAACGGCCCCAATACGAGGGCTAGCAAAATAATTCCGGAGTGGGAGTAAAAAAATCCGCGGCCCGGCTTTAAACTGCGTCCGCAAAAGCGGCAGTAATTGTCTGTTTCGTCCGCTTTGTTATGGCAATGCGGGCAAGTTTTTATTTCGGTCACAGTTCTACTCCTTTGCTGCGCAGGTAGCGTTTGATATGGCTGCGTGCCCCGGCGGTTTTGGCAAATTCCAACCAATCGCGTTTGGGCGCACCGTTTTTGCGCGTGATAATTTCGCACACGTCGCCTGTTTTAAACGCATAGTCCATACGCACCATACGGTTGTTTACCTTGGCTCCTACATAATGGTCCCCAATATCGGTATGAATCGCGTAAGCAAAATCAATGGGGGTGGACCCTTCCGGCAGGGATTTTACGTCCGCACGCGGTGTAAACACGAAGATTTGCTGTAAATTTACGTCAGTTTTAAAACCTTCCAAAAATTCACGCGGTGCGGTTAAGTCCTGCTGCCACTCAATCCAACGGCGAATCCAGTTAATTTTTTCATCAAAGTTTTTGTCGGGTTTTACATTGCCCATTTTATAGCGCCAATGCGCCGCGATACCGTATTCGCAGGTGCGGTGCATTTCCTCGGTGCGGATTTGCAGTTCAATAATATCGCCGGTGGGGGATAAAACCGTGGTGTGAATACTTTGGTACATATTGGCTTTTGGCGTAGCAATATAATCGGTAAATGTACCCGCAATCGGTTTAAATACGCTGTGTACGAGTCCCAGGGCACGGTAGCAATCCTGCAACGTTTTTGTAATAATGCGCACACCAAGGGAATCTTGTATTTCCGCAAAGGTACAATGGTGTTTTTGCATTTTACGGTAAATGGAATAATAGTTTTTAGCGCGGGCCAAAATGCGGAAGTCCAAATTGTCGGCTTTTAGGGCGGGTTCTAATTGCTTTTTAAAGGCTTCCAGTGCGGCCTGACGGTCGGCCGTGCGGGCCTCCACTTGGGCCTTGATGTCTGCATATTCCAGCGGGTGGAGGTATTTAAAGGACAAGTCCTCTAAATCTGTTTTAATGGTAAACATACCCAACCGCTGGGCTAACGGTGCATAGAGTGAAATGGTTTCGTACGCCTTAAACTGTTGGCGGTCCGGCGGCATAAAATCAAGTGTACGCATATTGTGGGTGCGGTCCGCGAGTTTGATTAAAATAACGCGCACATCTTCGGCCACGGCGATAAGCATTTTGCGCCAATTTTCTACGGTTTCCTCGTCGGTGGAGGAAAATTTTAAATCGCTGATTTTCGTTACCCCTTGTACCATATGGGCAATTTCCGGATTAAATTCCCGGCGCAGGTCGTCCAAGGTTACGGAAGTATCTTCTACCGTATCGTGAAGTAAACCGGCGCAAATGGTGTCCGCATCCAGGTTAAAATCCATTAGAATATTGGCAACGTGGCAACAATGCGTAAAATACGGCTCGCCGCTTTCACGCTTTTGCTTTTCGTGTGCTTTTTCGGCAAAGTGATAGGCCTTTTCAATCAAAGAGGTGTCCTGATTGGGGTTGTATTCTTTAAACTTGCGGAGCAAGGCCGGTAAATCGGGAGCGTTTTGCATAGGTTTACTCGTGTTTTAAATCATTTAAAATTTCCGCTGCGGCCCGCTTGGCTACACCCGGTTCACCCAAAGAAGCGCGCAATTTTAATAAATCTTCACGCATAGCGGTCAGTTTGTCCGGATTTTGGAACATAGCCATTGTTTCGGCGGCGAGGGCCTTTGCGTTGGCGTCCTGTTGGATAAGTTCCTTTACCAGTGCGCGGCGCGCAAGCAGGTTGACAAGAGAAATGTACGGCACTTTAATCACGCGTTTGGCAATTTCGTACGTCGGCCAAAAGAGTTTGTACGCTACCACCATCGGAACACCTAAAAGCGCGTTTTCCAAGGTGGCAGTGCCGGAACAGGCAAGTAAAAAGTCCATTTCCGCGCGTTTGGCGTAATGGTTGTCTTTTACGAAGTGAAAATTCTCGTGCGGTTTTTCGCCGATTAAATCCAAAAATACTTTTTCGTCCGCATCCGGTAATAAGAACATATACGCCTGTGTGTTTGGAAATTCCTTTAATACTTGCTTAAAGGTTTGGTAAAAAACAGGTGTTAAACGCTTGATTTCACCCATACGGCTGCCCGGAAGCATACCCAGTTTCCAAGCATAGTTTTTGTGATCGGCTACATTAAAATTCTTATCCTGCGGGGCCGGTAAATAGTCCAGGAGCGGATTTCCTAAAAAGACGGCATTTCCGCCGAACTGTTTGTGAAATTCCGGCTCAAAGGGATAAATGACGAACATTTTTTTTGTCAGCCCGGCCAGTTGTTTGGCGCGGTACTGGCGGCTGGCCCACACCTGCGGCGTTACATAATAGTAAGCCGGGATATTGCGGTGCTTTGCCATACCTAATACTTGGTGGTTAAATCCGTAAAAGTCCACCACAATAAGAGCCACCGGGTTTTGCGTTTCCATATAATCGCGGATTTGGTTTAACAGTTTAATCCAAAGCGGCATTTTTTTAAGCGGCTCAATAAACCCGCTTGCCCCTTGGCTGGCTAAATCATACATAAAAGTATCGCTGGCGGCGGCTAACTGTTTACCGCCGATAGCCGTAACGCGTACGTCGGGGTCAGCCGCCTTTAAGGCGCGCACCAAGGAAGCGGCGTGGATATCACCGGACACGTCCCCCGCCACGATGAGAATATTTTTAGAAATGGGGGTAATGGTGGACATTATTTTTCGTCTCCTTTAAATTGCCCCAAAGTTTCGTCCAATACGGCTTGTGCGGCGCGGGCAACCGTGCTGATAGCCTGCAACGGTTTGGGGGTGTGCAGGTGTCCCGTTTTGGGAATATCAAAACGGTTCATTTTTTCGCAAATTTGCAACGCCAGTTCCAGGGCTTTGGTTCCCTTCTCGCCGCTGGGGGCAGGTGTGCGGGCCGTTTTGATGCAGTCAATAAAGTGCAAAATTTCTGCGGTAATAGGCAGTTGCTTTTCTACCTTGGGATAATTGACCGTCAAATCGTTCATATTATTAATGACGGGTTTGTCCTTGCTGTATGTTTTCACGCGGGCGTTCATAAAGTCCACGGATACATATCCGTCCGGTTGGAAAAGATGCATAAAACGGGCGCGTTCAAAACTGGCGCGGCTGGCAGTTACGTCGGCTACGGCTCCGTTGGCAAAATGCAGGCGGACGTTGGCGATATCCTCGTGCGGAGAAAACACGCTGAGTCCTACGGCATCCACGTGAACAACCTCGCTGGGAACAATAGTATAGAGCAAATCAATATCGTGAATCATCAGGTCCAATACTACGCTGATGTTAGCCATACGTCCGTCGTACGGCCCTTGGCGGGTAATGGTAATAAAGCGCGGGTCTTTGATATATTTTACGGCTTCCACCACCGCCGGGTTAAAGCGTTCTACGTGCCCCACCTGTAAGACGAGGTTGTGGCGTTTGGCGGCTTGGATTAAATCACGCGCTTCTTCCATCGTTACCGCAATCGGTTTTTCCACCAGCGTATGCACGCCGTGTTCCAAAAAGTACATACCGATTTGGTGGTGCAACTGCGTGGGAGCCGCTACAATTACCGCATCTACTTGTCCGACGAGTTCTTCCGGCTTGGTATATGGGGTGCAGTTGTGCGCCCACGCGAGTTTTTGCGCGCGCATTACGTCCGGGTCGCACACGCCCACCAGCGTAACCCCTTTCATTTTGGCAAGGGTGCGGGTGTGGAAAGTTCCGATTTTGCCGGCGCCGATAACGCCGAATTTGATAGGTTTGTCTTGGACCATAAATCTTTTCTCCGTTATTATCTATTATACCTAATGTATCCTTGTATTGGGCAAAATCATTTGCGCGCGCAAAAAAGTTGACAGGCTTTTTAATCTTGGTATAATGTGAATATGAGATATATGGAAAGAACACTTGTTCTAATTAAACCGGATGCTATTGAAAAACGCATCAGCGGTCTTATTTTGGACCGCCTTGACCACCTCGGTCTGCAAATGACCGGGGCCAAAGTAGTTTCGCTTACGGAAGAATTGGCCCGCGCGCACTACAAGAATTTGGAAGGCAAACCCTTCTTGGAAGAAGTAATCCAGTATATGATGGGTGAATTTAACAATGTGCCGAACCATAAAATTTACGCTTTCGTTTTCCAAGGTGAAAATGCGATCGCCAAAGTTCGCCAGGAAATCGGCAGTACAAACCCCGAAAAAGCCGCTCCGTGGACGATTCGCGGCAGTTTCGGCCGCTTTATCGGTGATGTAATGCAAAACTGCGTACACGCCTCCGGCTCTCCGGAAGATGCGGAAAAAGAAATTGCGCTTTGGTTTAAACCCGAAGAGGTGTTGGACCGCTAAATGTTTGTCCGTTTATTAAAAACTGTCGCGCCGGCTGTCATGTTGGCGTGTGTTTTCACTCCGCTTTTAGGGGCGGAGACGGAAGAAAAAACGGTTTCTTTGTCCACGCAGGACGGTTGGGTGCTTGCCGCCGTGTACCGTCCTGCTTCTTCGCAGGATAAAACCGTTGTTTTGTTGCACGATTTAAATAAAAAGAAAGAAGATTTTTCCTCTTTTAAAACCGACCTGGCGCGTGAGGGGTTCGGTTATTTGGCATTGGATTTGCGCGGGCACGGGCAAAGTACGGGCGAAGGGGAGGCCAAGACCTTTTCAAGAGAAGGGGTGGATAACCAGTTTAATAAAATGACCCGCGACGTGGACGCTGCGATGAGGTTCTTGCAAAAAAAGGGCATTACCCCGACGGAAACCGTACTGTTGGGCACCGGCTTGGGAGCCAATGTCGCGTCCAAGAGCGCAAGTTTTTGGCCGGATATTTCCGCCTTGGCTCTTATCAGTCCGACTACCAATAACCGTGATGTTCTTTCCATCCCGGCTATGCGGTTATATAAAGGTGATGTGCTGATTGCCGCCGGCGCGGCCGACAAAAAAATGTTTTTGGAAGCCAGCGTGCTGCGCAATGTGTCTTTTTTAAGTGCGGGAGAAGGCAAAGTAACCTTTTTAACCGCGTACGATTTAACGTCTCACCAAATGTTGGATAAATATTTGCGCCCGGCGCTTATCCAGTGGCTCAAAACACCGCATAAGCCCGAGGTGCTGCCGGACCCAAAACTTACGCCGGACCCGATTCCGTCGGACGGCGCGTTAGTGGCCCCTTCCCGGAGCGAGGAGGCTCTGGTGCCGTCTGTGCTTTGATTAGGAGAGTCTTGTGAAACCTGCTCGTATTGTTTTTCCCGGATTTTGGTTTGGCGAAAGCGATTTGAAGCAAGCCGAAGAACTGGCCCGCCGCGGTGTCGGGGGTTTTTGCCTTTATGGGGCTACGGCCCGGGAAGCGTACGACTTTACGCGTCGTATGCGTGATGTGTCTCCATATGACCATTTGCTTTTTTGCGCTGATATTGACGAAGATTTAAACGAAATTATTACGGATGCCCCGTCCTTGCCGTCCAATGTTTCTTTGAGCCGCTTTCCCTCCCCGCAGGACGGTGCGTACCGTAAGGGAAATTTGTTGGCGCGTATGGCGCGCAGTTTGGGGATTGATTGGGTGTTGGCCCCGGTCGTGGACTTGGGGTATGCTTCCCCGGCTTTCTCCGATGTGCCGCTAGCAGTTACCCATTTGGCGGGAGATTTTATTGCGGGGCTTTCCAATGGCGGCGCATTGAACTGCGTAAAGTATTTTCCCGGTGTGTCCGGCGTTTTAAAGACTTTGGCGCAAATGGAAGATGCAGAATTTGTGCCTTATAAACATATTTTCCGTCGTGCCGATGCTATTATGCCCTCGGATATGACGTTTCCCAATATTGATAACGATAACCAAGCCATGCTGTCGGACAAAATGATTAAGGGGCTTCTTAAAAAACGGCTTAATTACAAAGGTTGCGTGGTCAGTTTTCCGCTGTTTAAGGGGCGGCTACGTTACGAGGATGCAAGCGTAATTAAAATGTTGCATTGTGGCATTGAGGATATTTTGGCCCCCAAAGATGCTTCCTCTGTTATTGATGCGATTGAACGGGAAGTGGACAGAGGATTCCTAATGGATGAAATAATCCACGCGGTTTCCAACCACGAAATGTTCATCAGCAAAGTTTTTATGGGGCCGGAACCGATGGACTATAAAGAGGCTTTTGATATGGCCCGCAGTACCTTTGAAAAATAAAAACTTGAAATAAATAAACCCCCGCTCCGGAGTTATTCCAGAGTGGGGGTATTTTATCGGTTCAAAATTACTCTTCGTCTTTTTTGAACTTGGCGGCAATTTCGTCTTTGCGGCGGTTAAATTCTTTGACCACTTTGTTTTTGCCGTCTTCCAGTTTTTCGCGCGCTTCTTCGGCGCGGTCGGCTAATTTGTGGCGGAAATCTTCGGCGCGGTCTTTGATTTTTTCTTTCAATTCTCCCGCGTGTTCCAGCACATATTCTTTTTGTTCTTCGTAGGTGTCATCCGCCCAGCGTTTTAGTTTGCGGCGGGTTACTTCGCCCTTGGCCGGAGCCAACAGCACCCCGGCGGCGGCGCCCACGAGCGCCCCCAATAAGAAAGCGGCAATTCCCGCTCCGGCACATTCACATTTATGGCACATAATGTCCCCCTCCTTTTGCTTTGCTATAATGTTATATATATTGTACAACAATTAATAGGAAGTTCAATTCCTTATACATAGTATAGTCGTAAATTTAGTTTTTGTCAGACCTATTTTTAATTAGTTGGAGGTAACTATGCCAAATCCGTCCGCTCCCCGTCAAAACGGGAAACAACTGGCCCCCGAAGTCCGCAAACGCAACTTTGAAGAAGTGGCCCAAATTTTTACCAAAGAAGAAGCCCAAGCCGAGGCAAACCGCTGTTTGCATTGTAAAAATGCCCGCTGTCAGGCCAACTGCCCGGTAGGGGTGCAAATCCCGGATTTTATCGCTCTGTTAAAGGACGGCAAAGTGGGCGAGGCCGCCAGCAAAATTATGGAAACGAGCCTTTTACCCGCTATTTGCGGACGTGTCTGCCCGCAAGAAAAACATTGTGAGGGAAATTGTGTTTTAAAGGAGCGGTTTGGCTCTGTCAATATCGGTATGTTGGAGCGTTATACCGCCGATACCGCCCGCAAAGAGGGTTTATTAAAAGCACCGCAAACGGCCAAGCCGACGGGCAAAAAAGTGGCTTGTATCGGTTCCGGGCCGTCCTCTATTGCGGCGGCGGCCGAACTGGCCCGCGCGGGACACGACGTAACTGTTTTTGAAGCCTTGCACGCCTTTGGCGGGGTTTTGCGCTATGGTATTCCGTCTTTCCGCTTGCCGCGCGAAGTAATTGACCACGAAATTGAAACCGTTAAATCTATGGGGGTTAAGTTTGTAACGGACGTATTGGTGGGCGCGACGGAAAAAATTGCCGATTTGCTGAAAGATTTTGATGCTGTTTATGTGGGCAGCGGTGCCGGATTGCCGACTTTGACAGGTATCCCCGGCGAAAATGCCGTCGGTGTATATAGCGCAAATGAATTTTTAACCCGCATTAACTTGATGCAGGCGTTTAAATTCCCGGAAACGGATACCCCTATCCAGGTAGGTAAACACGTTGTGGTGTTGGGCGGAGGAAACAGCGCAATGGATGCGGCCCGCTGTGCAATGCGCTTGGGGCCGGACACCGTTACGATTGCGTACCGCAGAAGCGCGGCGGAAATGCCTGCGCGCGCCGCAGAAGTGGAACACGCCAAGGAAGAGGGCGTCCAATTTGAATATTTGGTAACGCCAAAAGAAGTGTTGGCAGACGATAAGGGCCGTGTAACCGGGCTGAAATGCACCCGCAACCAATTGGGCGAACCTGATGCCAGGGGCCGCCGCCGTCCGGTGGAAATTCCCGGCTCAGAGTTTGTAATGCCTGTGGATACGATTATTGTGGCTATCGGTCAAAAGCCGAACCCGATTATTGCCAAAACTACGCCGGAACTCAAAACAACCGAACGCGGCGTGTTGGTACTGGACGAAGAAGGCAAAACCACTATGCCGGGTGTGTATGCCGGGGGCGATATTATCCGCGGCGGAGCCACGGTGCTTCTGGCAATGAAAGACGGTATTGAAGCCGCCAAACGCATAAATGCCTATTTGGAGGGGAAATAGTATGCAGGAAAATACCATTTTAGTAAAGGAAAATTTAAGCAGCGTAGTAGCAAAATTTGTCATTTATAAACCGTTGGTTGCCAAAGCCGCCCGTGCGGGGCAATTTGTCATTTTGCGCGGACGAGAGGGAGGGGAACGCGTGCCGGTTACGCTCGTGGATTGGGATAAAGAACAGGGAACCATTACCGTGATTATCCAAGCCATCGGCAAGACTACCAGTTTGTTTAACTCCTTGAACCAAGGTGATAAATTTTTGAACGTGGCCGGCCCGCTCGGAACACCCGTAGAAATCAAAAATTACGGTACCGTAGCCGTCGTAGGCGGGGGAGTCGGCATTGCTGAGGTGTACCCCATTGCCCGCGCGTTTAAAGAGGCAGGCAACCGCGTGATTGCCGTATTGGGGGCGCGCACCAAAGATTTGCTTATTTTGGAACCGGAAATGCGTGCGCTGTGTGATAAAACAGTCAGCACTACGGACGACGGGTCCTTTGGTATGAAAGGGATGGTTACGGATGCAATTCAAAAATTGCACGACGAGGGTGAAAAAATTAATGCCGGTTTTATTATTGGGCCGATTCCAATGATGAAATTTACGTCGCGTTTAATGGATAAATTAGATATGAATCCGCACGCCAGCCTCAACCCCATTATGTTGGACGGTACGGGGATGTGCGGCTGCTGCCGTGTAACGGTGGAGGGAAAAGTGCGCTTTGCGTGCGTGGAAGGACCTATGTTCCCGTCTAAAACCATTGATTTTGACGAACTCATCCGCCGCACCGCCGAGTACCGCCCGCAAGAAGCGCAAAGTTTGGAACTTTACCAAAAGGACCACGTTTGCAAGTGCGGTCTGCACTAATAAAAAGTTGGTTTAAAAATGCCCCGGGTAAAACAAAAGCCTAGGACGTTTTTCAAAGCATATAAAAAATCCCCCGGTTGTTGCGCCGGGGGATTTTTATATGCTGACAGCCTTAAAGCAACTTGGAAGCCAAATCTGCCAGGTGGCTGCGTTCCGTCTTGGTAAACGTAATATGTCCGTGGCTCTTTTGGCCTTTTAAGCGGTCCACCAAATAGGTAAGCCCGTTGGATTCCACATCCAAGTATGGCGTATCAATTTGATACGGATCGCCCGTAACCACAACTTTTGTACCTTCGCCCGCGCGGGTTAAAATCGTCTTCATTTCGTGCGGAGTCAGGTTTTGTGCGTCGTCCACAATCATATACTGCCCCGGGAGAGAGCGGCCGCGCATATGCGTAACGGAGGCAATTTCAATTTTACCGCTGTCCAGCAGGTAATGGGCTTTTTCTTCGCCTTCATCCGGGTTGCGGCGGTCCGCCAAGAACGCGAGGTTGTCGTAAATAGCCCCCATCCACGCTTCCAGTTTTTCTTCCTTAGTTCCGGGCAAAAAGCCGATATCTTTTCCGACCGGAACGATTGAGCGGCACACCACCAAGCGGCGGTAGGCGTTTTCGTCCATTGTGCGCTGTAAACCGGTAGCCAAGGTGATAAGCGTTTTCCCTGTGCCCGCCGTACCTACGAGGGTTACAATGTCCAAACTGTCATCTAACAGCAGTTCCATTGCAAAGCGCTGTTCTTTGTTTAGCGGCTTAATGCCCCAAGCCGTCGGTTCCTGGGTGGAAAGCGGACGCAGTACAAATTCCCCGCTGTTGGCCACGCGCCCGATAGCGGATTTTTTGCTTCCGTCGGACGACTTTAAAATAATAAACTCGTTGGGATAATAAACCGCCGGGTCCACCGGGAGTTTTTTGTCGCGGTAAAACGCGTCAATCTGCTCTGCCGAAACTTCCAATTCCGCTACGCCCGTATAAAGTTCGTCCACGTTGACCTTGTCGGACGTATAGTCTTGCGAGGCCAAACCGAGGGCTTCGGCTTTCAAGCGCATATTGATATCTTTGGTTACCACAATTACGGGCGCGGCGTTCTTGCGGTAGGAACCTTCCTTTTTGCTTAACGTATAGGCAATATTTAAAATAGAGTTATCTGCCTTGTTAAACGCCAAGGATTGGGGCAAAATGTTAGGTTTATCCAACTCAATTTTGAGGATTCCGCCCTTGTCCAGTTTTACACCTTCGTTCAACCGGCCGTGGGAACGCATTTCATCTAATGTGCGGGACACCATACGCGCATTTTTGCCACGGGTATCGCCCTCACTTTTAAAAGCGTCTAATTCTTCAATCACCGCCATCGGGATAATAATGTCATTATCCTCAAAGGCGTGCAGGCAGTTTACATCGTGCAAAAGCACATTGGTATCTAGTATGAATGTTTTTTTCATAAGCCCCTCTTGTAGTGGCCCGTTATAGGACGGGTTAATTATAGTATAGCCTTTCTTTCGCCGTAGTCAAGGGCTTTTATCGTCGGTTGGAGCAAAAAATGTATATTTTGGCTAAAATATATATATGAAATATCTTTGCATACACGGACACTTTTACCAACCGCCGCGCGAAAATGCGTGGCTGGAAGAAATAGAAATTCAGGACAGTGCCGCCCCGTACCACGATTGGAACAGCCGTATCTGCGCGGAGTGCTACGCGCCTAATGCCTTGGCGCGCGTGCTGGACGGTAATAAAGATTTAATAGATTTAACCAATAATTATTCCCGTATCAGTTTTAACTTTGGCCCTACCTTGCTCTCTTGGATGGAAAAAGAGGAACCGCAGGTTTACCAGGCAGTGCAAGAGGCCGACCGCATCAGCCGTAAACGCTTCGGCGGGCACGGCAGCGCGATTGCCCAAGTCTATAACCATATGATTTTGCCTCTTGCCAACGCGCACGATAAACAAACACAAGTGCGCTGGGGCATTGCAGATTTTGAAAAGCGTTTTGGACGAAAACCCGAAGCCATTTGGTTGGCAGAAACGGCCTGTAATACACCGACGCTGGAAGTGTTGGCTGATGAGGGGATGAAATTTGTCATTTTGGCTCCCGGACAATGTACCCGCGTGCGCAAGATAGGCGAAAATAAATGGCAGGAAGTCGGCTCCCGCGTGGATCCCAAGCGGGCTTACCGCTGCAATTTACCGAGCGGAAAAAGTATTGCGTTGTTCTTTTACGACGGGCCGGTATCGCAAGGCATTGCTTTTTCGGATACTTTATCCTCGGGCGAAAAGTTTGCTTCCCGCTTATTAGGCACCTATAACGCAGGGGACGAAGCGCAGTTAATGCATATTGCTACCGACGGTGAAACGTACGGACACCATCAAAAATTCGCCGAAATGGCCTTGGCTTACTGCCTTAAAAAAGTAGAGGAAACTTCCGGTGTGGAACTGACGGTTTACGGAGAATTTTTGGAAAAGTACCCGCCGCAATATGAAGCGCAAATTGTGGAAAACACCTCTTGGAGTTGTTTTCACGGGGTGGAGCGTTGGCGTGCCGACTGCGGATGTAATTCGGGTATGAAGCCCGGCTGGAACCAAAAATGGCGCGGGCCGCTTCGTGATGCGTTAGATTATGTGCGCGACGAAATGGTAAAAACCTTTGAAGGTGTGGGCGCTCAGTATTTTAAAGACCCGTGGGCGGCGCGAAATGATTATATTGATTTGATTTTGGACCGCTCATTAGATGCCCAACACCGCTTTTTCTTAAAGTATGCCACGGAAAAAGCGTGGCGGGACCGCCCGACGGCATTGATGCTGCTTGAAATGCAGCGTAACGCAATGCTGATGTACACCAGTTGCGGGTGGTTTTTTGACGAGATAAGCGGTATTGAGACGGTGCAGATTATGCAGTATGCCGCGCGCGCGATTGAACTAAACCGCGTGGTTACGGGTGTAGATTTAGAACCGGCTTTTATGGATAAATTGGCCCTGGCCCCCAGTAATTTAAAAGAACTTAAAAACGGGCGCGTAGTCTATGAGCGGTATGTAAAACCGCAGTCAATGCCTATTGAAAAAATTGCGTTGGAATTTGTAGTGTCTGCCTTGGCGGACGAAACAGCCAATCCCAAACGCGCCTATGAGTGCGATGTGTTAAATTACGCGCCTATCCGTTTGTCCGCGTCCGGGGTGCATTTGTCCTATGGGGATATTACGCTTAAATCCCGCACGACGCTGTTGGAACGTCAAATGCACTTTGCTGTATTTCAGCGGGGCTCGGCAACGTTCGTGTGTGCGGCAGGCGAAGCGGGCAAAATGGACCGCAACGCAGTTTTCGCCCAAATGGAACGGTTATTTAAAGACGGAAAGTACGACGAGTGCGCCGATTTTATCAGGCAATCGTTTGAAAAAAATTATCCGCTTATTTCTATGTTTCAAGATGTCCGGCGTAAGGTGGTGGACCTCGTTTTGCGCAAAATGGACGAACAAATGGATACCCAATTTACCGAGGTGTTTGAACGGCAATACCCGGTGGTGCGCGGCCTGCAACTCATCGGTGCGCCGATTCCCAAGCCGTTTTTGCGCGTGGCGGAGTTTGTGCTGTCGGCTGATTTAAAGGCCGAGTTTCGCGCCGCTAACGTAAATGTAAATGCGGTAGAGGAGTTAATGGAAGACGTGAAAACCCTGGGGTTGGACGTTTCTCACGGCCCGGTGCGGGATGCGGTAACGGAAAAATTGACCTTTCTGGCCTTTTCGTTTGCGCGCAATCCGGCAGATAAAGCCAGTGCACTTAAATTGGTGGAATTTTTAAACTATGCGGAAATTTTTGGCTTTGAGCCGGATACGGTCAAAGCGCAGGAATTTGTCTTTTTTGGCTTAAAAGCCCTTGGGGCTGAGGCCAAAACCAAGGATATTTTGCGTGCCTTGGCGCGTAAGTTAAAAATAGCCCTGTAAGTTTTACTATAAAAAAACGGCCCCGGGCGTTATTGGCGCGGGGCCGTTTTGCATTAAACAAAAATTACATCGGGTCGCGTTTTAAGGGAATTTTCTCCATAGCGGCCAGTTTCTTTTTCGCCAAGGGTTCCCCTTGTCCTACGGCCATTAAATAATAATGCAAGGCTTGGCTGTCGTCCTTGGTTACCCCCACTCCCCGTTCGTACAAATCGCCTACTAAGGTTTGGGCCAAGGGGCTTTTGTCTTCGGCGGCGGCCTTCATCAGTTCAAAACCTTTTTTTTCGTCTTTTTGTGTGCCGATACCGTGCAAATAGCAAATAGCCAAATTAACGCGTCCTTCAAAATCGCCCGCTTCCGCAGCGGTTTTATACCAATGAAAGGTTTTGCCGAAATTCTGCGGGCAGCCGTGTCCGGCGTTATACAACCCTGCCAGAGCCGTCATTGCGCGCGTATGGCCGTTTTTTGCGGCAGTATCCAGCCAATTAAAGGCTTGTCCGTAATCTTGGGGCACCTTTTTGCCTTGGTAATACATCAGCCCCATTTGGTATTGGGCTTCCGGGTCGCCCCGGGAAGCCTTTTGCAGCGTTTGTTTAAACGGGTTATGGGCGTACTGGCGCAGAAAAAATAACGCGAGTGCTAAAATAAAAATCACCGTTAGCCCGGTACGCGTTTCAATCAGTTCCATAATGCTCCTATTTGGTTTTTACTAGTTTCCGGTTGGTTAAGGTATAGACTTCGTCCGCATAGTCGGCGGCGCGGACGTCGTGCGTAACCATTAAGATAGTCAGGCCTTTATCCTTACTCATTTTGGCGAAATCTTGAAAAACCTGTTCCTTGCGGGCTGCATCCAGATTGCCCGTGGGCTCGTCTGCCAGTAAAAGGGCCGGTTCGTTGCGAATCGCGCGAGCAATACTGGCGCGCTGTTTTTCGCCGCCGGACAGGTCTGCCGGGAGTTTATGGCTAATGGGGCCAAGTCCTAAGTTTTCCAAGAGAATTTGCGCTTTTTGGCGGTCCGGATTTCCTTTCATTAGGGCGGGCATATCCACATTTTCTAAAAGTGAAAATTCAGGAAGAAGGCCGTCAAACTGGAAAACAAACCCCATTTTTTGAAGGCGCAGGGCCGAACGGACCGTTTCGCTTTTAAGTGCGGTAATTTCCTCCCCGTCCACAAAAATTTTGCCGGAGGTTGGTTTATCCAGCATAGCAATCAAATTTAAAAGAGTGCTTTTGCCCGAACCGCTGGGGCCGAGCAAAACGGTAAATTTGCCGCGTTTAATGGACAGCGAAACATCTTCTAATACACAGAGGTCTTCTTCGTCGCCTTGTCCGTAAATTTTGGTTAAATGTTCAAGTGTAATCATATCATCCATACCGTATAGCATCTGTGGGGTGTACGCGCGAAGCCTTTACCGCCGGGTACAGTCCCGCCACAAAGCAAATTAAATAACTGCCGCCCACCACGGACAGCATATCCCACAACTGCATCCGTACGGGAACTTTTGTTAGATAGTAAATGTCGCCGGGAAGTTCCACAATATTAAAAGTAGCAATAATCCAACACAATAAGCAAGCCAATAGTAAACCCAGCGTAATACCCAGGGTGGCAATAACCATTGCTTCCCACAAAAAAACTTTGCGGATGAGTTTGGGGCTGGCTCCCATGGCCCGCATAATACCGATATCGCGCAGTTTTTCGGTTCCCAATAAAATCAGGTTGCTTGCTATGTTAAGCGAAGCCACCCCGATAATTAAAAATAAAATAATAAACATCATTGCTTTTTCCAGTTTTAAAGCGGCATAAAGCGTACTGTTTAACTGCGCAAAGGTTTTGACGGAGTAGCCGTAACCCACTACCGGGCGGATTTGCTCGGCGGCTTTTTCGGCATCATTAAGATTGTGTAGCCGCACCGCCAGGCCGGTAGTGCCTTGTTTGAGGCCGAAGAAATCGCTGGCGTGATTCAAAGTGGTATAGGCTATCGTATTGTCAAACTCATAATAGCCCGTACGCAAAAGCCCGCTAATACGAAACTTTTTCATTTTGGGGAACATCCCCGCCGAAGTAGAAATAGATTGCGGAGAAATGAGTACCACCTCATCGCCGATATCGGCTCCCAAATTGGCGGCCAGTTCTGTGCCTAACACCAAGGGCGGCGGGGCATTTTCTCCCCAGTCGGGCGTAAAGGAGCCGTCCACTAACGAATCGGCCAGATTGTTTATCTTTTTTTCCTGTTGGGGATCCAACCCGCGGACAATGAGACCTAAACTTTGCCCGGCATAAGTAATAATTCCCTGCCCGTAAATATGCGGTGCGGCGGCTTCCACCAGCGGAAGTTTTTCCAGCGCGGCGATTTTCTTTTGATAAGTGTCTTTGCTCATCTTGCCGAAGATAAGGATATGGCTTTGCGCGCCGATAACTTTGTCTTTAATATCGGTTTGAAAGCCGTTCATAACGGATAAAGTGGTGATAAGGGCGGCCACCCCCACGCTTACACCGGCCACGCCGATAAGCGTGGTAATAAAGGCGAATAGGCCTTGACGGCGCGTTAAGTAGCGCACGGCGATAAAACGTTCAAATTTCATAGTTGTATTTTACCTTATTTAAAGGAGCCTTGGGGAAAATGGGGCGGAGGTGATGGGGTGTGGGTAAAGATGACGGACAATCTGCCCTGCGGCTGCGGCGAGGGCTTTTGTTTGGAGTTTTGGATTTATGCCCGCGAAATGTATGGCTTGTATGGCGGAACATAAGGCTTTCAACACAATAAAAACCCCGCACTCAATAAAAAGGTGCGGGGCTTTTATCAAAACAACTTTATTTCTTTTCTTCTTCTTTTTTCTCGTTCTCGCTTTCGTCTAATTTTTTAAGCGTGGGGAACAAGATGATTTCGCGGATTGAGTCTTGGCCGGTAAGCATCATAATAATACGGTCAATCCCAATACCCATACCGCCGGTGGGGGGCATACCGCTTTCCATTGCTTCAATGTAATCGGCATCCAAAATATCGGCATTATTTGCATCTTCGCCCTTGGCTTCGGCTTTGGCGACGGCTTGGTCTTTCAAGCGCTGCAACTGGTCTGCCGGGTCATTTAACTCGGTGTACGCATTGCCCAGTTCCTGTCCGTTTACGAACACTTCAAAGCGTTCCACCAGTTCCGGGTCGCCCGGTTTGGTTTTGGAGAACGGGCTTACTGCGGTGGGGTATTCCATCGCAATTACCGGGTTGTGGTATTCAGCCAGCAGTTTTCCTTCAAAAAGTTCGTCAAAAATAGAGGAATCGCTATCGTTGGGGCCGAATTTTACGCCTTGCTCGCGGGCGACTTCTTCCAATTTTGCCCGGTTAAAGTGGCGGCCGTTTAACACTTCGTGGATATCGTGCCCGAATTTTTCCTTCCAAGCCACCGGGATATAGAGGCGTTTAAAGGGCGGTCTTAAATCCACGTCATAACCGCGGAAATGAATCGTCTCTGCGCCAATGGCTTTGGCGGCATTACCCAAAATTTCGTCAAACAAATCAGCCATTGTGTTTACATCCCCATATGCCTGATAAAGTTCCATCATAGTAAATTCAGGGTTATGGGTTGTGTCAATGCCTTCGTTGCGGAACATATGGCCGATTTCGTAAATCTTATCCATCCCGCCGATAATTAAGCGTTTGTGGTACAGTTCCAACGCAATACGCATAAAGAGCGGCATTTTTAAGGCGTTGTGGTACGTTTCAAACGGACGGGCAATCGCGCCGCCGGAATCGGGGTTCAAAATCGGGGTATCTACTTCCAAAAAGCCTTTTTCGTCCAATGTTTTGCGGATGGACGAAATGATTTTGGCGCGTTTTACAAAAATTTCTTTTACATCTTCATTGGCGATTAAATCCAAGTGGCGTTTGCGGAAGCGGACCTCGGTATCTTGCAAGCCGTGGTATTTTTCCGGCATCGGGCGGATAGCCTTGGAGAGAAGCGTAAGTTGTGTTACTTTAATGGTTTTTTCGCCTGTTTTGGTAACGAATACGTGCCCGGTTACGGATACAAAATCCCCTACGGCAATATGCTTTTTAAAGAACGCATAGGGTTCGTCGCCCAAGTTGTCTTTGGCAATGTAGAGTTGCACGCGGCCCGAAAAATCGCGCAAGTGCGCAAAGGCCGCTTTGCCCATTAAGCGCAGTTGCATCAGTCTGCCGGCGGTAACGGCTTCGGCTCCTTCGGGGGAGTCTTTGGCCTGTTGGCAAGAAATTTGTTTATCACAATGGTTTGGATAAGGGGTTACACCCAATTGGCGGATTTCTTCTACTTCCGCATAGCGCCGGGCGATAATTTCGTCCAACGAATTGTTATGCTGTTGCGTATGTTCGGTTGACATCTGTAAAACCTCTGTATTTGATATTACTTATATTTTAGCAAATTGGGGCCGTTGCGGAAGGCGTAATAATGATACAATAATCAACGGAGGCTTTTATGAAAAGAAATACCATTTTATTTATTTTAGTCATCGGGGCCCTTATTAGCGGAGGGTTGTATTACCGGTACCACGGCGAAGAAACCGACGAACGCGGCGCCACCAAGTTAATGCAGGCATTGGAGCACGAAGAACAATTAACCAAGGAAACCGCACGCCTAATCAAACGGAGTGATGATGTAAACGAACGTGATTTAGCCGGGCAAACCGCGCTGTTTTATGCGGCGCGCCACGCCAAAGACCCGCAAGCCGTGCGTCATTTAATAGAGGCGGGGGCGGATGCGTACATTACGGATAATGAGGGGCGTACCGCGCTAATGAACGCGGCGCAATATAATGAATCTGTGGCGGTGGCAGAAGAACTTGTTAAAAACACATCACACGTTAATTTGCAGGATAAGGCGGGAGAAACGGCTCTTTTGCTGGCGGCTAAAAACAATACGGCTGATGTGATAAAGGTATTGCTTCGTGCCAAGGCTAACCCGGATATTGCCGGACCTGACGGCAAAACTCCCGCACAGGAACTGGCCGGAAATGATAAACTGACGGATGAGGAAAAAAACGATTACCGCCAGGCAATGTTAGTCCTTTCCATATTACAACCTCACCATTTGGAATAAGAAAAAAATTTAGGCCCCGCATATGCGAGGCCCAAATTTTACTGCGCCCACCAGGACTTGAACCTGGAACCCACCGATTATGAGTCGGTTGCTCTAACCGATTGAGCTATAGGCGCTAAATCTCTTTTTATTATAACAAATTAAGGAGTCGGGTGGGAGAATAAGAAAAAATTGCGTCCTTTTATCAAAATGTGCTAAAATACTTATGTTAATCCGGGATGGTGTAATGGTAACACGGATGCCTCTGGAGCATTAATTCTAGGTTCGAGTCCTAGTCCCGGAACCAGATTTGAAACCGCCTTTTTTGAGGCGGTTATTTTTTTGTTCCGGGAGAGCGGGCAAACTGCTTTGCCCGCGTTAGGACGAGAAAGCCGGAGTCTTATACGAGTTTGAGTGTGAGCCGTAGGCGCGAACACGAAAGGCGAGTATGGCGAGGCGGGGCCGCGAGCCGCGCACGTCAGTAAGCGGACTTGTGGCCGAGTAACTACCGGAACCAGATTTGAAACCGCCTTTTTTGAGGCGGTTATTTTTTTGTTCCGGGAGAGCGGGCAAACTGCTTTGCCCGCGTTAGGACGGAAAAACACCCACACCGCGTAGCGGGGGATGACTTTTTGCCTTTTTTCTGCTACTATACGAGTATGAACCTGTTTCTGCGCGCGATGTGTGTTTTATCGTTTTTCTTTTTTGCGTCAGGTCCGCTTGTGGCGCAAAGCGTGCGCGCGTTTGTGCCCCGTGCCTTTAAAACCCCTTTTAAAGTGCCTGTCCGGCCGGTGATTCAGGTCCCTTCTTTTGTTTCCGTTCCTCCTGCCAAGGTTATTTCTATGCACTTGGATGTGCAAAAGGCAATATCTTCCAGTGTGTTGAAACCGGGCATCATGACACGTTTATCTAATTGGCATATTAAGGATTTGCCCGGCGGGATCACGCAAATTTCTATTCCGCAGAAATATCTTTTATTGGCGGACTCCCACGCTGCTTCCCGCGCGGTGGCAATGGTCCAAAAACATAAAAAATTATCAAAACCACAAGCGCTCTCTTGGCTGGCAGAGCACCCCGAACAGGCCGCTCTTATTTATGGGCTTCCGCGCTTTACGGGGCAGGCGTATGTTATCCGCGATTTAAAAGCCGTCCAATGGCAGGAAAACCCGTGGGAGGAAAATGCCGCCCTGCGCAATACTCCGTATCCGGCTCCGCGCTACGCGTTTGATTTACTGCGTGGAATGCGGTTGCACGCTGACGGAGAAGATTTGCGTAATATCTTTAAAAACGGGCTTGACGTTAATAAGGCTTACGATTATCAAACCGCTTGGCCTGTGCTTCACTTTTCCCAAAATCCGGATTTTGCCATTCGTTTTGCTATGAGCGAGGAAAAGCCTATTGCTATTATGCTACATGTTGGCGGACTCCTGCCCCCGTATTACCGCACTCAAAGACTGCACATACAGGAATTTACCACGCCCAAAAGTATCCCTACCAAGCGGATTATGCAAATAAGTGCCTTTTTAAAGGTGGGGAAAACACCTTGCTGGGGACAGTTGGATTTGTTGCCTAGCGGAAACTTTTTATTCCGCCCGTATGACACTTCTCTTACCAAAAGTGAAACATTTGTAGAGCGGGATTCTCACTTGCACGAAGTCCTTTCCCCGGACCGCATTCCTCGCCGTTCCAAATAAATAGCGTTAGGGTTTTTAGCATAAAATTGGTACAATATACACATTCGGGGCATGGCTCAAGTGGTAGAGCGCCCGCTTTGGGAGCGGGAGGTTCCCGGTTCAAGTCCGGGTGCCCCGATAAAGGTTTTTATATGTCCAAGCAGCGTTCCTGTATTCTCAATCTTTTGCACTCTCCTGCCGATATAGCGGAAGAAAATTTTGCCGACGGTATCCAGACGGTTACATCACTTGTTTTTAAAACAGCTTTTCCCTTTTCTTCTCTTGTGTTGTCGGCGGGGTTTCGTTCCCCTGCGGACGGTTGGCTGTTATTGGAAGCGCAGGTATGCGTACAAGATAAATGGAGCGGGTTTTATAAGTTGGGGCTTCTGTCCGGCAAAATGAAGAGCAGTTTTCCAGCACAGCAGGATAATTTGGCCCGCGTGGAGACAGATGAACTGGTTTTATCAGTCCCGGCAGAGGCCTACCGGTTCCGTTTAAAATTATTCGGCGGTGCGGAGATAACCCTGCTTGCCGCAACGGCAGTGGGGGCTTCTTTCTCGTATGATGAAAAAAGTGCCTCGCGCCTGCCGGCGGGTGCATTTGCTCGCGGAATAGAACCGATTTCCCAAATGGAGCAAAATCACCCGGACCGCCGCCGTATTTGCAGTCCGACATCGCTTTGTATGGCATTAAATGCGTTGGGCTTTAAAACCGCTTTAAAAGATTTGTTGCCAGAAGTATTTGACCAAACGGCGGGCATTTTCGGTAACTGGGTATTTAACGTAGCCGCGGCTTCGTCGCGCGGAGCGGAAGCATATGTCCGGCGGTTTAGTGTGTTGGATGAATTGAAAGATTTTGTAACGGAAAAATCTTTGGTGGTGGCCAGTATCGGCTATAACCGCGGGGAACTCGCGGGTGCGGCCATAGAGCATACTCCGGGGCATTTAGTATTAATTAGAGGCTGGAAAGACGGTAAGGTTTTGGTGGCGGACCCGGCCGCTTTAAAACAAGATTTGGTTTTACGCGCCTATGATGCGCGGGAATTTGCAAAAGCGTGGCTGTTTAATAAAAAAGGCGCCGCGTATGTGGTGAGGAAAAAATGAAGAAATGTATATTGCTTTTGTTGGCCGTGTTGTTGGTTTCGGCCTGTGCCAAACAAGATATGAAAGATACCTTAGTAGTGGCACATAAAGGGGAAATGGAATCCCTGGACCCGGTGTATTCGTACGACGGGGTAACGCACGGTCTGCTAATTAACGTGTATGACACGCTGTTGAAATTTGACGGAGCCTCGCTGACCGATTTGCTCCCGTCCGTTTCTGCGGCGGTGCCCAGCAAAGACAACGGACTCATTTCCGCTGACGGACGCACTTATACTTTTCCCATCCGCAAAGGGATTAAATTCCAAGGCGGGGAAGACCTGACCCCCGAGGATGTGCGCTATTCTCTGTTGCGCTTTCTTCTGTCAGACGTATCCGGCGGGCCGTCCAGTTTGCTGTTGGAGCCGATTTTGGGTGTGTCCTCCACGCGTAATGACAAGGGCGAAATTATAGTTGATTTTAAAGAGGCGGCCAATGCCATCCGCGTGGAAGGCGATAATGTGGTGGTAACGCTCAAACGTCCGTTTGCGCCGTTTCTTTCTATTGTGGCACGGTGGGGGTACATTGTCAGCAAAGAGTGGGCGGTCTCCCACGGCGCGTGGGACGGTACGGAAGAAACGTGGAAAAAGTTTAATAACTTTGCCAAAGATTCCTCTCCTTTTTTTGCTGCGGCCAACGGCTCGGGGCCGTTCAGCGTGGCGCGCTGGGATATTGCCGCCAAGCGCCTGACATTGTCCGCCAACGAGAATTATTTTGCGGGCGCGCCTAAATTAAAATTTATCCATATGCTGACCGTGGACGAACCTTCCACCTTGCGCCTAATGCTGGAAACGGGCGACGCTGATGTGGCGGAAATTTCCACCAAATTTGCGGAGCAAATTAAGGGAAATCCGGAAGTAACTCTGTACGATAATTTGCCCCGTTTGCGCACGGACCCGGTCATCTTTTTTACGCTTGATATCAATATGCAGGCCAATCCGGATGTCGGTTCCGGCAAGTTGGACGGCCAGGGTATCCCGGCAGATTTTTTTGCCGATAAAAATTTGCGCCAAGCTTTTGAATATGCGTTTGACTATGAATCCTTTTTAAAGGAATCTATGGGTGGCCGCGGGGAGCGTGCTATCGGTCCGGCTCCGGCTGGACTTGTAAAATACGACAAGAATTTTAAACAGTATTCTTTTGATTTGAAAAAAGCCGAAGAACTGTTTAAAAAGGCTTGGGGCGGAGAAGTGTGGGAAAAAGGTTTTAAATTTACCATTACCTACAACACCAGCGGGGATATGCGCCAAATTGCAAGCGAAATTTTAAAACGCAATGTGGAAAGTTTAAACCCCAAATTTCAAATTGATTTGCGCGGCGTAACGTGGCCGTCGTTCTTGGAGAAAACTGCCAAACGCCAGATGCCGGTGTGGGCGCGCGGTTGGGTGGCCGATTATGCTGATGCGCACAATTTCTATTTTCCGTTCTTGCACAGCCAAGGGCGTTATGCCCTTTCGCAAGGGTACAAAAATCCGCAGGTAGATAAACTGATAGAGCAGGCCGTTTCGGAAACCAATTTTGCAAAACGCAGTGCATTGTATAAGCAAGTGCATAACTTGATGCACGAGGACGCTATGCAGATTTACACCGTCCACCCCACGGGCCTGTGGGCAATGCGCAAAAATGTAAAAGGTTTTACGGATAACCCGGTGTATATGGGCATTTATTTCTATCCGATGTTTAAAGAATAGTTGTTGGTGGGGAATTTGTGATTGCGCGCGGGGCGGGGATATATTTCCGTGCCCCGCTTACTTTTTTAGGTGCCATACTGAACAGCGGCCCGCTAGGGCGCGCCCCGCAGAGTGGTGTGCGCAGGGTGTCGTCATCCCGGAATGTTTTTATCCGGGATCTCGTTGTTATTGCTGTCGTTCTCGAGTGTTTGCCGGCGCGGAGCGTTTGGAAATCTGTTGTTATTGCAATAGGGGTCATCCTGAACTTGTTTCAGGATCTACCTTTTGGGGCTTTTGTTATTGTTTTTTGGCAGTTCTCTGTAAAGGGGTTGTTTCGTTTTTTTTT
>NZ_DBMCTG010000006.1:0-97942 GCF_056976295.1 Candidatus Avelusimicrobium sp. | reverse complement strand
CCGCCCCAACCGCCGTTATTCTTTTGGTAGGCGCGGACTTGGAAACCTTGGTTCACGAGCGTCATGATGATATTCGGGGCCTGCGCGAAAGTTTCCGCCGGAAAGTTAAGATATAACGTTACCGTCATACCGCTGATTTCCTGTTCCACCGGCACGCTCCAACCCGTCAAAGCCGGAACGCCAAAACTCTGCGCCGCCGGAGCCATAGGCGCGGCGGACGGCATAGGAACAGCCGCCGGAGCCTGCATTTGCTTCATCTGTGCCATCGCACCTTGCAACGCTTGGGCGATAACAGCCTGCATATCTTGGTTTTGTTCTGCCATATATTCTCCTGTTGGTATTTTGAAAACGTCCCGGTAGGGGTGGAAGGCCCTCCCCTCAGTAAGACCTTTTCCCTTAATCGTGCCGCCGGGCCGGCACATGGCCCCATATGGGGCGGGCTGCTCCCTCACTCTGCCGGGTGTGCCAGTGTGTCCACGCCGTCAAGGGTTAAGCCATACTTACTGCTCTGTAAAGAACAACCGGCACAGGGTGTTGGGCCGTCCAACGCTCCGATACGCCGTCGGAGCCGCGGGGCTTGTATTAAGGAGGCGCTTCTGTACCCCCGTTCAAATTGTTAAAACTGTGCGTCAAACGCCGCTCCGGCCAGCACCGCTATCAAAAAGGCTGCCGCTTCACCCACCAGCAAAAGGGAAACAATGCTCCACTCTTCCGGCGTGGTTAAAGTGTGGTAAAAGTTCGCTGCAAATTTCTTCATAAATCCTCCAATTTCACGCCCATATAATTTTCAATGGCTTTCGTGGAAAATACCCATTTTTTAAGGCCTTTCAATTTTATGCCTCCGGGTATCTTGCCCGCTTCCGCCAGGTCGCGTACCCGCCGGTCGCTCAGGCATAAAAGCCCGGCAACATCTTTAAGTGGTAGCGTCTTTTGCTTGTCTTGTTTGGTCATATCTTACCGCCGCAATTTCCTAATCTTTCCTAAACTTGCTTGATTTTGCGCAAGTTATTACATATACTATGAATAGGCATATAAAAAAACGCGCAGACCATTGACCCCCCACAAGGGCGGAAGCTGTTGGCTTCCTGCTGTCTGCGCGTGTGCCGCAACCATAGAGCGTTTTGGCAATCTGGTATGTACTACAAATAAAAAAGCTCTATGGTCTTGCGCTACACTCCCCTTTTTGGGGACCTTCGGTGTTGTGGGCACCGTTGGATTTTTGTACTGCCTCGCTTTCTTGCTTGTTCTTGCTTGTTATATTTTGCACAAGTTTAAGCAAGAAGTCAAGCATTATTTTGGGAAAATTTTATTTTCCGACGATAAAATGGGGTGCAAAATATGGAAACAAAAGAACTTCTAAAACGTGCAAACGGTGGGATTTTGCGCGGTGCGCAGGCAAATCTTGCTCGCAAATTGGGCATTGGAGAGTCTTCTGTCAGCCGCTGGCTAGACGGTAAGGCCAAGCCCAGCGAGCAGTACGTTCTCGCCATATCACGTTTGGTTGGGTGCAGCCCTGCCGACGTGCTTTCTGCCTTTGGCATCAAGGAAAAATCCGACGAGTTCGCTCCGCTGTCTTCGGTGCAGGGTGCACCGCTTACGCCTAATAATACAGTTACGCTGCCTATTTTGGCGGATGTTCCGGCGGGTATGCCGGAATATAGCGAGCGCGACGTGGAGCAGTTTGTTGACTTTCCGCGCTTTCTCTTTCCGGGCGCGGACTACGTCATCCGCTGTATAGGCGATAGTTTAGAACCGAATATTCGCAAGGGCGATTATTGCGTTATCCGCAAAATGAAAGAGCCCTTGGACGGTCGGCCCATGTTCGTACGTACCGAGAACGGCGTTTGCATGAAAATCGTTAAAAAGACAAAGGACGGCGTCCGGCTTGTTTCTTTGAACCCCAAATATAAACCGTTCGTTCCGAGCGAGTTGGAAATCTTCGGCCTTATTATTGGCTATTGGTCGCGCACGGACCGTGAAGTGTGGGGGTAAAAATGAAAGCCGTTAAATGGATTGTTGTTGCTGTGTTTTTGCTGGTCCAAATTTGGATAGCGTGTTCGCTCCACTCTATTGCTCACTACGGTGTGAATGTGTGGGGCCAAATTGACGCAAGTCAAAGCGGGTCTTGGTATATTAGCCGCTAGGAGGTGTATATGAAAAAATATATTTATTTGTTTTGTGCCGCGCTGTTGTGCGGTTGCGCTTCGTTCGGTATGCTTAACAAGGACTTGACGGAATTATCCGGCAGCCGTATTGAAGAAGCGTTTAGTGCGCTTGGATACCCGGACGGCTCTTATCCTGTCGGCGACCAGCTGATTTATGTGTGGGGGACCAGTGGAACCGCTGTTATTCCCACCACGTCGTATAGCAATGTCTATGGAAACGTTGGTATGACGCCCTATTATGGAAATATTACGACGTATCAAAACAGCGTAGTTTCGGCAAATTGTACGATAAAAATCGCCACCGAGAATGGTATGATTCGCGGTTATGATTACAATGGAAATATGCTCGGCTGCGAGCGGTACATAAACGCGCTTCATAGGTATATACGAAACAAAAGGGGGTAGTTTATGGCCCTATACAAAGACAAGCGCACCGGCATGTGGTATGTGTCCTATACGGACCCATCCGGTCGCCGCGTGCGTAAATCGTTAGAAACAAAAAACCGCAACGTCGCCGCTATCAAAGAAGGGGAGTTCCTTACGCGCCGCAAATCTGCCGACACGGTTCGCATGCCGTTTGAGTCATTCTTGGCGCGTTATCGGGCGTTTTTAGCGGCTACCCGCAAGCCGGATACTGCACGGCATTTTGAAATCGGCCTTAAAAAATTGCTGGCCTTCAAGCCCGGCATTGAGTTCTTGGATGAAATCACGCCTGCCGTTTTGGACGAGTGTGCCATTACTTTGAAATCAAAAATAAAAGGGCCGCTGGCTCCGGGGCTAAACCGTGCTATCCGTGCTGTTAAAACCGCCATGCGGCAGGCAGAATTTTGGGACCTTATTCCTCCGCAAAATTGGCGCAAGGTTTCCAAATTCAAGGAGTCCAAGGGGCGCGTGGAATATCACACGCCGGAAGAAATAAAACAAATTCTAAAAATCTTTAATGCCGACTGGCAACTTGTCGTTCTGCTGGGTTGCCGGGCCGGTCTGCGTCGTGGGGAAATTGCCGCGCTCAAATGGGCGGACGTGGATTTTAAGAATAATCAGATTTATGTGGCGCCAAATAAGACCGAAAGGCATCGCTATGTGCCCATAGCGCAAGATTTATTAAAAGCCTTACAAGAGTCCCAAAAACTTGCCACAAAAGGAAGTCCGTATGTGGTTAATGTGGGTGAGGCTCGTAATTCAAAGTATTTTCTAACAGCCTATTACCTAAAAATGACCAAAGAAAAATTACCCTTTAAGTGTGGGCTTCACAAATTGCGGCATACCTTTGCCAGTCATTTGGTACAAGCAGGTGTTGACCTGTACCGCGTAAGTAAATTACTGGGGCACAGTTCTATACAAATGACAGAAATTTATGCCCATCTAGCACCGGCAGATTTACAATCCGCCATTTACCAGTTGCCCAAGATAGGCTAGGCCTAGTTATTTTTTTGTCAGCAAAATTGTCAGCATCCCGTCTAAAACAATATCCCGCCGGGGGTAGTTTATTTATAAACTCCCTGGGTTTACGCCCGGAGTTGTTGCGGGCGAAATGTATGCGGGCCACATATCCGCCGAAGCACTTTTTTACCAAAAAAGTTTTAGTGAGCCAAGTCCGCCCAGTTTAGTTTGCGCTTGTTCCAGGCAGGGTCGGCCGCCACGTTTTTGTCCGAAAGTTGCAGAAAGCAGGAACTTCCCAATTTGCCTTCCAGGGCAATAGCACGGTTCCACTCCTTGGAAACGCGGCTCAGTTTTACGATGTCACAGTTAGGCATCCAAATCAAGGCCCCAGCCCGCCGCTTTAAGGCCTCGTCGCGGGCTTCTTCGTCCAAATGGTATAGTTCCGTCACCCGCGCATTCATACGGTACATTTGGTTGGGGTAAAAGCCGTACATAGCTTCCAATGCCTCCGGTGGAAATGCCTCCACAGCTATTACAAAAAGTTCCTTTTTCGGGGCGTGGTCGCGGTAGAACTGTGCGGAAATGCGCGAGGGAAAATAATGCGAATAAACAAGTAGCCGCCAATTAGACGCCGTCTGCACGCCAATCATTCCCAAATATACGATAAAAATCAGTTTAGCCACCCGGCTGTGCCGCACCACCCGTGCCGCACTGAGTGCCACAAACAAAAACAGTGCCGGCATTATTTCCATAAAATAACGCCCAAACCACAAATAAATTTTAAAGTACAAAAGCCCCACAAACCCAAACACGCCCGCCAGTAAAACCAACAGCAGCAGGAGTTCCCGTTGGAACGGGAAGCGTTTGTGGCGTTTAAAATCTTCGTAATTCCACACCCATCCGGACAACACCAATACGCCCAATACCAAAAACGCCACCGTATACGCAAAAAAGAAGGATATTAAGTTCATCCAAACAAATATCCCGGGGACCTTATCGGCCCACCAGTTTCCGCCAAAGCGGTTTTGCCCCACGTTATACAACAGATTCGGCACGAGCCACGGCAGGAAACAGACAAACACCACGCACGGCAAAAGGAGCGCCCAAGTGATATTTTTGCGGCTATGCAGTGCCTGCACGGCCAAAAGCCCCGACGTAATGCCGAAAAACAGCATCCCAAAATAATGGCTCCACCCCAGTAACACCAACAGTATTCCCCACCATAGCCACAATTTACGCGGCACCACGCGGCCTTTGCGAAGAAGGAGAGAAATTTGCAGAAACAAAAAAGTAATCGGCACCGCAAGCGCCAACATCAGGGCATAGGCCCGCGCATGTTGGGAATAGAATATAACATAAAAATTGCCAGTCAGCAGTGCCATAAACAGCCACCGCGCCGTTTTGCCAAAGCGCCGCGGAAACATACACCACCCCAAAGCCAAGGCCGCCAGCCCGCACACCACGCTAGGTAAGCGGAGCCATATCTCCGGTCCATATGGCCCCACATGGTTATAGGCCCACAATAGCACATTGTGCAACGGGGGATGTACGTCCACCAGCAGACAATGAGTCCAAATCCAAGAAAGAGGAAGCGCCGGGTTAGCCGTTACGGCAGTGAACAATTCGTCGTATTCGTACGGTACGGACAGGAAAGCAAATCTCATAATAACGCCTGCCCCAATAAACAGCAGGCAGGCGCAAACAAAAAGTTTTTTAGACATAATAATTAAAATGGCAAATTACACGAGGCAGCATTGGTTCCAGAATCCGGGTTGCTACATGGCAGTACACTTTTACAAAACTTATGTCCCTTGCATTCATAAACGAGTTGAAGATTTTGACCATAATTTCCACAGCCAACAAACACTGATAGTTCCATTCCAGACAATCCCTTGATAGATTTAAAATTCAAAGTGGGGTACCTCGTATTATTGTATGCATACCAACTTATATTATATGCTGATCCAACACCGCCCCCGGCATCAAAAAACGATTTAGTAAGCGTCCACACTTCAGCCGCGCGGGCTTTGGCTACCGCCTTATTGTACTGGGGTAACGCCACCGACGCCAAAATACCGATAATAAGCACAACCACCAACAATTCAATAAGTGTAAAACCGCCCAAACGGCTCATCGTCACGTTTTTCATAAGACTCCTCTTTTTGTTTTTATGATACATTTTTATTTTAGCAAAAAATTACTCTTTGAACAATAAACTAACAGTTAGGCTGAATTTATTTCAGGACCTATTGTTTGGGTAGTATTCTATTTTATTTAACAACTCGCGCGATAGATTCTGAAACAAGTTTAGGATGACCCCTAATATACACCAATTTCTAAACTCTATGGGCCGACACCCCTTTTAGGATAACGGCAGCGGAAAACACAAAAGTAAAACCCTCTGCAAACAGAACAGAGGGTTTTTATATTGAAGTCGTAAACCGCTTGATTACAGCGGGATATTGCCCTTATGCGGATTTTTACGCGGGTCGCGTTTTCCTCTAAGCACCGCAAAGGCGCGGATAATCTTGCTGCGTGCGTCGGAAGGCTCAATAATCTCGTCAATAGACCCATTAGTCGCCGCCTGATAAGGTGAAGCGAACTTGTCGGAATACTGCTGGGTCATTTTTTGTTTGAGTTCTTCTTTTTTGGCGGGATCTTGCTCGGCCTTTAAATCGCGCGAGTACAAAATTTCCACCGCACCGCGCGGTCCCATTACGGCAATTTCCGCGCTGGGGAACGCAAAGTTGAAATCCCCGCGCAAATATTTGGAGCCCATTGCAATATAGGCGCCGCCGTAGGCTTTGCGCAACACAAGCGTAACTTTGGGGATAGAGGCTTCGGAATACGCATATAATAATTTCGCGCCGTGGCGGATAATACCACCGTGTTCCTGCTGCACCCCGGGGAGATATCCTCCCGTGTCCACCAACGTCAAGAGCGGGATATTAAACGCATTTAAAAAGCGGATAAAGCGCGCGGCCTTGTCGCTCGCATCACTATCTAATGCACCGCCCAGGCAGGCCGGGTTATTGGCCACTACGCCCACCACTTGCCCGCCTAAACGGATAAATCCGGTAACTACGTTCTTGGCAAAGTTTTGGTGAATTTCAAAAAAACCGAAATCGTCTGCCAAGCGCCAAATAACGTGGTGGATGCGGAAAGCCTTTTTGGGGTCCATTTCGCACACACGTTCCAATACGGGAACTTGGCGGGAAGCCAAATCGCTGGTGGTATCCAACGGCGGGTTTTCCTCGCAGTTTTGCGGCAGGAAAGACAGCAATTCACGCACCTGGCGGAAGCAGTCCTGTTCCGATTTGGCGACAAACTGGCAAACGCCGCTCTTTTCGCTGTGCGGACGGGAACCGCCCAATGTATCAAAATCCACTTCTTCGCCGGTGGCCGCTTTTACCGCACCCGGCCCCGTAATGAACATATGGCTGATACCTTCCACCATAAAAATAAAATCGGTAAGTGCCGGAGAATAGGCCGCACCGCCTGCGCAGGGACCCAAAATAACAGAAATCTGCGGAATTACGCCGGAGGCTTTGACGTTGCGGTAAAAAATTTCGCCATAACCGTTTAAACTATCCACACCCTCTTGAATACGGGCACCGCCGGAATCATACAAACCGATAACCGGTATTTTTGCTTCCAAAGCGCGGTCCATTAGCGCGGCAATTTTTTTGGCGTGCGCCAACCCGAGGGAACCGCCCAGTTGCGTAAAGTCCTGCGCAAATAGAGCCACTTCGCGGCCGTTAATGCGGCCAAAGCCTGTAATGACACCGTCGCCTTTGATATGTTTATCTTTAATACCAAAGTCGCTGCAAGAACTTTCCATTAAACTTTTAATTTCTAAAAAACTGTCTTTATCCAGCAGGTAAGAAATGCGTTCGCGGGCGGTCATCTTGCCTTTGTCTTTCTGGGCTTTAATGCGTGCCTCGCCGGCGCCTTGTAGGGCGTCCTGGGAAATTTGTCTAAACTTAACTAAACTGGCCGGAGCGGGCTGGTCCGACGGCTTGTCTAATCTGGGATCTTCAAAAAGTTCAATCATTGCTCCCTCCAAATCTGTCTTCTTTATATTTTACAAAATAACCGGGTTGATTTTCCCTACGGCCTGCGTAAACATAAAACCGGGAACCAACTCCCACGTTTTTATTTCCAAAGCCGGACAACCTAATTTTTCATAGGCAGCCAGCGCTGGTCCATAAAATTCCGCCCCGCCGTTTACATACCGGACGTCATAACTGTTTAGGGAAAGGCCCGTCCCCAATACCTTTACAAGTGCTTCCTTTTGCGTCCACAAGGCCGTTAAAAAGGTATCATCCGTTCCCGTTAATTCCGTAGGATGAAAAAAATCTTTGGCCCAAGCATCTATCCGGTGGGCAATTTTTTCCAAATCTATGCCCAAAAAGGTTCCTTCGCTTGATAAACCGGCTACGGCAAATCCGTGGCTATGCGTAATACTAAACGGTAACAAACAGGGTTTTCCCCCCACAAACAAAAGCGGCTTACCGCTTGTTTGTGGCAAAATTTCTATCTCTTTTTTGGCAGTACCTGTGGCTTGCTGCACCAAGTCCTTTAACGCAAGTCTGCCCCCAAGCCACTCCGTTCGGCGTTTGGGAAAGCGGAGTGTTTTAAAAAACGCGCTTTCCTTCGCGCCCAGGATTTCTTCGGCCGGGGGCAGACAATTTAAATCAACAACTTTTAGTTGGCAGGACATCGCACCTTATTGGCCGATAGCCTGATAGCCGTGGATTTCCACCCAGACATTGCCCTGCGCATCAAACACATAAGCATCGTGAAGGGTTTTTCCGTCGGCAGTATTACCGCGGTTCACACCGTACAAATACAACTGGGCGGGCGGAACTTGCTTGTTAAGCACAGCCACCTCGGCGATACCGTCGGGCAACGTCATTTTGTGCTCAATGCTCATATCCTGAAAGCCGCAGCATTGGAAAGCCGCTTCAATCAACATCGGGTTAGCCAGTAAGGTACGCGGACCGTCGTTCCATTGCGGGCGAGGCGTGGTGTGATAAACGGCCAAAGAAGCGTGTTTATCCACGCGGACAATTCCGCCCAACACTTGGAAGGAAGGACCGTGGAAATATTTTTTATAAATTTCCTCTTTGCTTACGCTCATCGGAGCATTAAGGCCCGTCATTGCTTCGGCTTTTACGGAATCCCAAGTGGAAACGAAAGACCCCAATGTATGCGCGGTAAAGTGGCGGCGGGTATTACCCATTTTCACACCTTTACTGTTAATGAAGTCAGATTCAATTTCCATAGAGGCTTCGTTTCCGGCGGCTTTACCGATTACGCGCACAGCCTGCGGGCGGTTTCTTAACAGTTTAATCGGCAGATAAAAATGTACATCTTTCAAGCCTTGCGGAACCTCCCCCGTAAGAGCGGTAGCCGTTTCCATAAAGGTTTCAATTCCCATTACGCCCGGCACATACGGAGTGCCTTCAATAGCGTGGTCAGCCAAATAGGGGTCGGAATTTAAATTAAATTCTTTTTCCAAGTGAATTTCAGCACCCTTTTGGAGCGATTTTACTTCGCCTAAAAAGTGCGTAGCCTTGGCAGAATCTACCGCCGCAGGAGCCTCCGTTTTGGGGGCAGCCGCCGGAGCGGCGGGCGTATTGCCGCCGTTGGCGGAGTCATCGGAGCCGTTTTCTTCGGCTCCGATTTCGTCCCAATCAAACTTTAACTGATGGTCCCAGTCCAAACGGCCCAACGAACCCGTGAGGACAATTTCCGGCACGCGTCCATAGACAATTTCGTCCAAGAAGATCTGCATACCGTCTTCGGGGTCCACAAAGTCCACACCGTTGGAGCGCAAGAAGGTTTCCACACCGGCACGAACACCCATACCTACGTTTTTATAAGCACTCATAGCAATACTGATAGCGCGGTAGCCTTGGTTGGACAAGGACAAGGCGGATTTAGCCAAATAATCGTTGGCGCTGGCATAGTCGCTCTGCCCCAAGTTACCGTATTTACCGGCAATAGAGGAGGCAAAGGCGAAGAAACCGTCGTCGCGTACAATATTGTTAGCCAAGAAAGTGGCAAAACTCGTGGCTTTTACGTCAAAGATGCGGTAATATTCAGCCGGGTCTTTATCGTAAATAAGTTTAGAGCGTTCCAATCCAGCAAAGTGGATAAGCCCGTCCACACGGCCGTTTTTGGCTTTAATCTTGGTGCAAACTTCCTTCATCATAGAGGAGTTCATTACGTCGCAGTGGTAGTATTCCACTTCACTGCCCAAGTTGCGCAATTTCTGCAAGTTGTTATAGAGCGTAATGGAATCTTTCACGCGGCCGAAAGCGCGTTCCAACATTACCGGGGTAGCCTTTTTGGTCGGATCGGCTTTGAGGTCTTCCCAGATTTGTTTTTTGAGCGCGGCCAATTCGGCTTCGTTCATAGAAGCCCACAACGGCGTTTTTTCTTGGATTTCAATGATATCCAATACAATAATTTTGCTGTGGTACTGGGCGGCAATCTTTTGGGAAAGCATCGCACCGATACCGCGGCCGGAACCCGTGAAGATAATGGTTTTGCCGGCAAGGTCAAAATTCTTGACTCTCTTATCCAACCGGGTCGGCAAAGAAAGAATCGTGGAGCGCACGTTATCTCTCGTACCAATCATCAGGCGCATATCGCCGTGGAGCACTTCGTCCATCGTCTTTTGGGCCATTTCGTCCGGAGTGGCGGTGGGTTCAAAATCCATTAATTTGCTAATGGCGCCCGTGCGTTCGTACACGTCCTTGCGGTAGCAAGTAGTACCGCCCGTAAGCGCACCCACAATCGGGTTGAACTCCTCTTTCGTCGTATAACCGAAGTTACCGTCAATCTTGGTGTTTACCGCAAAGAACGTATCGGCATCTTGGCGGTTTGCAAGGCCTTTTTCAAATACGCGCAGCGCAATAAACAACGGCATAACGTATTTGGTCAGTTCTGCGTGCGGGCTGGCTTTTTTATCAAACTTCTTAATTGTCGCGCCCAACAAGTACACGATACCTTGGATATTCGAGTCCTCGGCTTCGTATGCTTTCAAAGCCGCTTCGGTTTCTTCGTACGATTCCCAATTTACAATAGTCGTGTTTTTGCTACGGGTTTTGAGCGTGGTAAATACGTGATATTTTACGCCCAATTCTTTAAATTCTTCCGTATATGCCTTAATCAGTTGGGAATTGTCGGCAAACAGCAACACCGTGCGGTCTTTGGAAAGACGTCTGTTTTCGCGTTCCGTAAGCGGCGCATCGGCTACCGTAGTAACATAGCGCAATTTCTTTTCGTGGCAATGTTCACCCTGATACCCCTCTCTTTCGGGGCGTTCCGCCAAGGAGAAATGCTTTTCAATCGGAGCCGTCGGATTGGTAATCAGCGCATCTTCCTGCGGTTTACCAATGTGTTCGGCTACGATATGCGCCGGTTTTTTAATAAGTTTCGGCGCAGGAGCCGCAGGGGCTTCCTCGGCAGGTTTAATTTCCTCTTTGGCCGGTTCCGCTACCACGGGCTTTTCTTTCGTCGTAAGCGGAAGTTCAACAGGCTGCTCGGCAACGGCAGGAGCGGCTTGTTCGGCAGTTTTGCCACCCGCATTGGACAAGGCAAAATTAATGCAATGGCGGATCGTCGGGTAATCCTTCAACTGGATACCTTCCTGCTGGGCAATGCCGTAATGTTCGCGCATTGCGGCAAAAAGTTCAGCCTGTTTGACCGTATCAATGCCGAGGTCGGCTTCCATATCCAGGTCCAAATCAAGCATATCTTCCGGATAACCAGTCTTTTCGGCTACCATCTTCACGATTTCTTTCGTTACGCTGGCTTCGTCTAACGCTATCGCAGGTTTAGCGGCAGGAGCCGCTGCGGCTTGCGCCACAGGAGCAGACTGTACAGGAGCCGGAGCCGCAACAGGTGCGGGCTGAACAACAGGTACTACCGCCGGGGCAGGAGCAGCCACAGACGCGGCTTTACCTGCATTAGAAAGTACAAAGTTAATGCAATGGCGGATAGTCGGATAGTCTTTCAACTGGATACCGTCTTGCTGGGCAATGCCGTAATGTTCGCGCATTGCGGCAAAAAGTTCAGCCTGTTTGACCGTATCAATGCCAAGGTCGGCTTCCATATCCAGGTCCAAATCAAGCATATCTTCCGGATAACCAGTCTTTTCGGCTACCATTTTGACTACTTCTTTCGTTACCGTCGCTTCATCAAGCGCGGCCGCAGGTTTAGCGGCAGGAGCCACCACGGCTTGTGCCACAGGAGCAGCCTGTACGGGAGCCGGAGCGGGCGTTACCGTCGCTTGGGCCACCGCCGGAGTGGCCACAGGGGCCGCGGCTTTACCTGCATTAGAAAGTACAAAGTTAATGCAATGGCGGATAGTCGGATAGTCTTTCAACTGGATACCGTCTTGCTGGGCAATACCATAATGTTCGCGCAAGGAAGCAAAGAGTTCAGCCTGTTTGACCGTATCAATGCCGAGGTCGGCTTCCATATCCAGGTCAATATCAAGCATATCTTCCGGATAACCCGTCTTTTCAGCCACCATACCTACTACTTCTTTCGTTACCGTCGCTTCATCAAGCGCGGCCGCAGGTTTAGCGGCAGGAGCCACTGCGGCTTGTGCAACAGGAGCAGCCTGTACGGGAGCCGGAGCCGCAACAGGTGCGGGCGCGGCCGATTGTACGGCAGCGGGTTTGCCCGCATTAGCGAGCACAAATTTAATGCAATGGCGGATTGTCGGATAGTCTTTCAACTGGATACCGTCTTGCTGGGCAATACCATAATGTTCGCGTAAGGAAGCAAAAAGTTCAGCCTGTTTGACCGTATCAATGCCGAGGTCGGCTTCCATATCCAAGTCAATATCAAGCATATCTTCCGGATAACCCGTCTTTTCGCCTACCATTTTCACGACTTCTTTCGTTACGCTGGCTTCGTCCAACGCGGCCGCAGGTTTGGCAACAGGCGCAGGTGTTACAGACGCTTGGGCTACCGCAGGAGCGGGCGCGGCTGCTTGTACGGCCGCAGGTTTGCCCGCATTAGCGAGCACAAATTTAATGCAATGGCGGATAGTCGGATAGTCTTTCAACTGGATACCGTCTTGCTGGGCAATGCCATAATGCTCACGCAGAGAAGCAAAAAGTTCTGCTTGTTTGACCGTATCAATACCGAGGTCGGCTTCCATATCTAGGTCAATATCAAGCATATCTTCCGGATAACCAGTCTTTTCGCCTACCATTTTAACTACTTCTTTGGTTACGCTGGCTTCGTCCAACGCTACCGCCGGAGCGGGCGCGGCCGCAGGGGCTTGCACTGCCGGAGCAGGTTGCGCAACAGGAGCCGCGGCCTTGGTCTCGTGCGAGTGAATCGTGTTCACTTTATCCACAAAAGCCTGAGAACCTTCCATTACCAAGGCGGGTTTTACACCGTGGCGATAGTTATCCTTAATACGCAAGGTGTTCTGCACAACTTCCAACACCGGGGCTTCCTGGCCGGAAATGGCTTTCAACCAAGATGCGTGTTTGGCTTCATCAGCGATACGGGGTTCCCCCTCTTGCCATACTTTTTCAAGCAAAGTCATACCAAGTTGAGAACCGAACCCGGCGGCTAAGCGCAAAGCATATTTAAAGTTGTAATGTCCGCCTTTGCTAAGCGTAATGCCTTCCAATTCGGGGTCGGCTTCTTTAAAGTTTGCAATCGGCGGCACGAGGCCCGTGTTCAGGCAGCGCACGGCGATAGCATCTTCCAACCCGGCACCCATAGAGTGCCCGGTGAAACCTTTGGTATTGCTGACGATTACACTGCTGACGTCTTTACCAAAGGTGGATTTAAGTGCATACGCTTCGGCACTGGCGGAACCGCCGCGGGCGGGCGTATAGGTTTCGTGAGAGATGAACACCAACTGCTTGGCAATATCGGAACGGTTCAAACCGTATTCCTTTTCTGCGTGGGTTACCAAGCGGTCCATCACTTGGGCAACGTGGCCTACGTCCAAGCGAGTTACGTGGAAACCGCTGTTGGCAATTTCGGTGGACAAGAGTTTAGCCAACGGTTTCATACCGCGTTTGGCGGTTTCGGCTTCGTCTTCCACAATCAGGGATACCGCACCCATACCCACAATCATACCGTTGCGGCGGCGGTCAAAAGGCAAGGCCGCTTTGGTAACGTCGGCTTCCGTCGTAGCGGCGCCGGAGGCCAAGAAGGCCGTCAAAATCCACTCGGACACATTATCATTGGTAATATCGTCGGCACTGATGACAATTACACGTTTGCAGCGGCCGAGTTTAATCCAATCCTGCGCCACGGCAATTGCCTGGGCAGTAGAGGCGCAAGCCGCGCTCATAGCCGTCGCCGGGCCGCGGGCGCGAATCCATTGGCAGAAATGGCAATGGGCAATAATAATGGTCTTTAAAATAAATTCCGAGGTAAAAGCTTCGGGTTCAATTTCTTTGTCTTTGAAATTATCGCGGTACCAAGCCTCAATTTCGGCTTTGAGGGCCGGGTCGGAAATTTGGGCAATAAATTTGTCGCAGAACGCGCGGACTTCTTTGGCGGTTTTGTTGTTAAGCAAACCGGACACGCGTTTGGAAAGGTCGCCCATCATACTGTTGGCCACCGGGAAAGCGGAGGTGAAAATTACGCCGGTTTCGTCAATCATTTCGGCCGGCAGACCCCAACGGTCCGGCAAATAACCGCCCGTAGAAGTGGGTTTATAATATAAGACCAACGGGATACCCGCGTCCTTCAAGGCTAAGATACCTGCGGCAATAGCCAGTTGGAAACTGCGGTCCATAGAGCGGACCCATTTGGCGGGCAGACCGAATTCTTTTTCCAGGTCAAACGCGCCGCCCTTGGCCGCCAATTTAATGGCCTGCATCGGGGAGGTTAAGCGTTCAAAACGGTGGTTACCGTCTTTGGATTTGATAACAAATTCAACGTGCTTATCAATTTGTTTCTGCTGAATTTCCGCAGAGACGGGCTCAATCATATTGCGGCCGGAAAGAATTTCGTCCAGCACGCCTTCGCGGAAGATTTTATCCCAACTGCCGGGACCGCCGGCAGCAATACCGCTAATTACCACGGATTTTTTACCGTTGTTCGCGGCGGGCGCGGACACTTTGCACGCGCAGGTTTTGGGAGTTTCGGCAGAACCTTCGGTTTTTTCAACCGGGGTAGCATTGCCGGTTACCCAGTTTACAAAAGCAGGGTTAAAGGTGTGGTTATCACCATACATATCAGTACCAGTCCAATCCAAATGAATACCGGAGGAAATTAAGTTAGCGAACAAGTCGTTAAATTCCACAATACCGCCCTTTTTGGGGTGGTTGGAGGCCAACACTTTAATATCTTTTTTGTCAGACAAGGTGTTAGAGGCCAAAGCGGACAACACGCGTTTCGGGCCGCACTCTACGAACAAGCGCACGCCGGAATCGTAGGTGGTTTGGAGTTGTTTAATCCATTCCACAGAGTGCGAAATCTGCGTAACCATAAGGTCTTTGATTTTTTCCGGGTCGCTCGGGTAGAATTCCGCCGTAACATTGGTAGTAATAGGCATCTTGGGGGCGTGGAACGTAAGCGTATCCAAGAATGCGCGGTATTGCGGCATAGCCGGGCGCACGATAGCAGAGTGGAAGGCGTGGGAAACCGGGATTTGCACCGCTTGAATACCCATATCGGTAAACATTTTAATTGCATCATCCACGGCTTTGCTTCCGCCCGCAATAACCGTCTGGGTCGGGCAGTTCTTGTTAGCCACCGCCACATAACCGTTAATGCGTACAAGTTCGGGTTCTACGCGTTCCACAGGAGCCGCGACAGAAGCCATTTTGCCGTTGTCTTCTACCTTAATTTCGGACATTACTTTACCGCGCGTGCAAACGGCTTTCAAACCGTTTTCAAAATCAAAAATACCGGCGGCTACGGCAGCGGCATATTCACCCAAACTGTGGCCCATTACCACATCCGGATTGATGCCGAACGAGGACAAAAGACGCATCATCGCGATATCGGCCGTAAGTACAGCAGGCTGGGTCATTTCGGTCTTTTTGATAGCGGCTTCACGCAAGGCAATTTGCTCTTTGGTTTCGCCGGGTTTGCTCCACAAAGTATCCGTCAGATTTTGGCCGATAATGCCCATCAGCAGGCGGTCGGCTTCGTCAAAGGTATCCTGCACAATTTTATACTTGGCAGCCAGGTCCTTCATCATATCCACATACTGGGAACCTTGTCCGGGGAACATAAAGCAGACTTTCGGTTTGATTTCAGTCGGGGTAAAAGGATAAATACCTTTCATACGCAGGTACAGAGATTCTTTTTCCCATACGTCTTGGGTAGAAGCGGTCTTCTTGAAAAATTCAATTTTTTCTTTTAATTTATCCGGATTTTCAACATTAATCGTTACCGCAAATTTGCCGGGTTTAGCCATATGGTTTTTATAGGAAATGCTCGGCAAATAGGTCGGGTCGTATTGGATAGCCACAACGGCTTTATCTAACACATTGAAAAGTTCCTGTTTGGTAGCGGCGGAGAAAGTCAAAACGTCGCTTTGGATTTTTTCACCGGGAACGTGAAGGGTGTAACTGCTGCTCATGGTAGATTTCTCCTGTGCGGGGGTTGAAACGGTGTGCTGAGTGGCTTCTTCGGTCTGTTTCAAAAGGCCGTCGTTCATTTCTTCCATAGCCACGTGAAAGTTCGTACCGCCGAAACCAAACGCGGAAACGTTGGCGCGGCGCACTTTATTAGTGCTCCAATCTTCCGTATGCGTAATCACGCGGAAGGGGCAGGTGGCCCAATCCACAATCGGGTTGGGGGTTTTGAAATTGACAGACGGCGGCAACACCTTATTATATAAGGCAAGCGCCGTTTTGATTAAGGAAGCGATACCGGCCGCCGCTTTGGCGTGGCCGATTTGGCTCTTTACACTTCCAAGCCCAATGGTGCCCGGTTTGGCATACGGGGCAAACAGTTCGGTCAACGCGCCAAGTTCGGTAGCATCACCCACGCGGGTACCCGTACCGTGCGCTTCAAGCAGGCCAACTTCACCGGGAGTATAGTCCAACTGTTCAAACGCTTTTTCCACAGCCAATTTTTGGCCCTTGGGGTTCGGAGCGGTAATACCCTTGCCTTTACCGTCGGAAGAGGCCCCTACGGCGCGGATAACGGCATATACGCGGTCGCCATCTTTTACGGCGTCGGACAAGCGCTTCAAAATAACCATACCGGCACCTTCGGCCATTACAAAGCCGTTGGCGCGGGCATCAAAGGGATAGGAGCCGTCCTCGGACAAAGCACCGATTTTGCAGAACTTAATGTAGGCAGAGGGCGACATCATTTGGTCCACACCGCCGGCTATGGCCATATCAAAGTTCCCCATACGCAGGCCATTTACGGCTTGGTCAATAGCCGCCAAAGAGGTGGCGCAAGCAGCATCCACCGCAAAGTTGGTACCGTGTAAATCAAACACGTTGGCTACGCGGCCCGGAATAACGTTGGCCAGTTCACCCGGCATAGAATCTTCGTTAATCGGGGAAAATTTTTCGCGCACACCCGCATCCATTTCGTCCAGCATCTTCTGGGCGTCGGCGGGAGCCAGCGACTTGAAAGAGGAGGTATTTTTGAGAATTTCGTACAAGAACGGACGGTTCAAGCGGGTGTTGGACATTTCGTTCTTCATACCGCCCATAGAGTTACCAATAATTACCGCCGTGCGGTTATGGTCATAGGCTTTTTTATCGTATCCGGCATCTTCCAAAGCCATACGGGTAGTTTCAATGGCCAGGTGTTGCACCGTGTCCATTTGCTTGGCAATTTGCGGAGGAATACGGTATTTTAAGGAATTAAATTTGAAACTTTGCGGAATAAAACCGCCGATTTTGGAGTACAGTTTATCTTCTGCTTTATGGTCAGGACTATAAAAGAGATGATAGTCCCAGTACGACGCGGGAATTTCGGTAATGCAGTATTTGCCTTCTTTAATATTTGTCCAGAATTCGTCTTTATTCAACGCTCCGGGCATAATCGCCCCAATACCAACAACGGCGATAGGTTCAAGGTTTTTATTTTTCATTTGTTCTCCTAACGTAAAATCCTCTTTCCTTGGCATACGTATATAGATATATTTTAGGAAATTTAGAAAGGCAAAACAAATTTTAAACGGTATTTTTGAGCAAGAGTATTGACAAAATCTAATCCGTTTTGTCAGAAATCGCTTCTCTTGGGGGCGGTTTTCAACGGTTTACCGTCATAGACCGGGTTTTGGGATAAAAGAGCAATATCGCAAAATCGGGCTTAAATTTGCATTTTTAAAAATGTCCGGGAAAAAATTTTGGGCTTAAAATTTTAAAACCGCCGCAGAACTTGCGGCGGTTTTGAACCAGAACAAAGCAAATTTGAAACTATTTTTGCGTTTTTTCTTCCGCCACTTTCATATTTTCCAAATCTTCAATCAGGCTTAACAAAGTGGGTTGGAGTTTGTTTACATATTCTTGTTCAAAAGTGCTCATACGCTGTTCCATACGGGCCATTTGTTTAGCCAAATCGCCGGCGGATTTATCTTGCGCCATTTTGAGTTCTTCCAAACGGTAATGCAAATTTTTCACTTTTTCCTTTACATCAGCCAGGTCCAACGAAGAAGAGCCCTGCAACGATTGCAAAAGCGAAGCACGCGGCTTAAAGGAAGGCGGTTGGGCCACGGTTACCACGGTTAAATCTTCCACAGCCGGCTCAAAGTCCGTTTCGTGCGCCAAAGCCGCGCGGTACTTGGCCGTAAAAACGAACAACAAAATAAAACAAACGGTAAAACCGATAAGTTGTAAAATGACGGTAGTTTCCATAGTTTTTATAATACCATATTTTTAAGAGTCTGATATGCCCGTTATTTGGAACGCACAATCACAAAACTGGCAAAAAATGCCCCCAGCGCAAACACCCCATATATAAGGTAGCGCCAAAAAGCATTATCCGGCACTGGGCACAGCCAGTAAAACAGCCCGCACAGCACCAAAAAAGACACAATCCCAAAAGTATTAAATTTAAAAGTTAAGTGCATTTGTTGCTCCTATTTAATAACTGTACCCGTTTGGCCCGTTTGATAGTGGACAATGCGTATTTCCACACCCTTTTCCTTGGCCAGACATACCGCATCCGGGTGCAGCACACTCGCGCCGTTTAAAGCCAACTTATACATTTCATCAAAATCCAGTATCTCATATTTCTGCGCTTTGACATCTTTGTTCGGGTCTGCGGAATAAACACCGTCCACATCTTTAATCATTTCCACGTGGCCCGCACCTAATTGGGCGGCTAAAAATACGGCGGACACATCACTTCCCCCGCGTTTTAAAGTGGTAATTTCCTTATTTTCACCAATGCCCTGGAAACCCGCCACAATGGGCACGTTACCGGCCTCAATTTCGCGCAATAAACGGTCGCCTTTCAACTTTAAAATATCCGCGCCTGTATGATTGCAAGTAGTAATAAGGCCGATTTGCGAACCAGTCAGGGATACAGACGGCACACCCTTAGCCCGCAAAGCAATAGACAAAAGCGCCACGCTCACACGCTCTCCGGTGGTAATCAGCATATCCAACTCACGCTTATCCGGAGTTGGCGTAATGCTAAACGCGTGGTCCAAAAGGACGTCCGTCAAATTGCCGTTGGCGGAAGCCACCACCACCGGGATAAATCCAGCCGTATAGCGGGATTTAATCAAATCGGCCGCCATTAAAAGTTTTTGTTTGTTGGCTAATGTATTGCCGCCAAACTTCATAATACAAATCGGTTGCATAAATACTAAAATTCCCCTGCAAACATTATACCAAAGTAACCCTTAAAGCCGCTTTACGCTTTTCACAAAAAAAACTAATATGTAGGCAAACGGAGGTTTGTATGAAAAGACTTGTACTTTTGCGCCACGGGCAAAGCCAGTGGAATTTAGAGAACCGCTTTACGGGTTGGACGGATGTAGATTTAACTCCGCAAGGAGTGGAAGAAGCCCGCAACGCGGGGAAATTATTAAAAGAGGCAGGTTTCTATTTTGATGCGGCTTATACCTCTTATTTAAAACGGGCGGTCAAAACCTTAAACTGCGTGCTGGATGTGCTCAACCAAGATTGGCTGCCCGTGGAAAAAACGTGGCGGCTTAATGAAAAGCATTACGGGGCCTTGCAGGGTTTAAATAAAGCCGAAACCGCCAAAAAATATGGCGACGAACAGGTAAAACTGTGGCGGCGCAGTTATGATGTGCGCCCGCCCGCTTTAACCTTGGACGACCCGCGCGCACCGCAAAACGACAAACGCTATGCAGGGGTAAATTCCAAAGATTTACCGCTGACCGAAGCCTTGTGCGACACGGTAAACCGCATTTTGCCGTATTGGAACGAAGTCATTTTTCCGCATTTAAAAACGGCTAACGAAATTATTGTAGCGGCACACGGAAACAGCCTGCGCGGAATTGTAAAACATCTTAAAAATATTTCAGATGCCGATATTATCGGGCTAAATTTGCCGACGGGAGTACCGTATGTGTTTGAATTTACGGACGAATTAAAATTGCAAAAGGATTATTTTTTAGGAGATGCGGAAGAAATCAAAAAGAAAATGGCCGCCGTTGCCAATCAAGGAAAAGCCAAATAAAACTTTACAGCAGAACTCCCTATCGTATGATAGGGAGTTCCGTTTATAACCGTTCAATTCCAATTTTTGCGCAATTTTTTTATGGCTTTTTTAAGTTCCGGCTTTAATACCGGGTCCACCAAATCAATAAACAACTTGCCGTCCAGGTGATCCACTTCGTGTTGGAAAGCCTTAGCCAACAGCCCGCGCGCACGCTTCACCTGCTCCACTCCATTTTCGTCGGTATATTTCAGGGTTACGTCCGTCGCGCGTTTTACTTCGGCCCACAAACCGGGCAGAGAAAGACACCCCTCCTCTTCCAGTTTTTCTCCCCGCATAGAAAGAATTTCGGGATTGATAATCACATATCTTTTTAAAGGCGCGTTTTCTTTATCACTTTCGGGAATCAAAATTACCGCCAAACGGTAATCCAACCCGATTTGGTTAGCCGCCAAACCTACCCCTTTTACCGCCAGACAAGTTTCCTCCATATCTTTTAGCAGTTGGGGCAGTTGCGGCTGCAACGCTTTAAAATCAACAGGTTTCAATTTTTGGCGCAAGATATCTTCGCCGTATTTTGTTACACGCAATATTGCCATAAGTTTATTTTAGCATAATTGGACTCGGGCCGAAGGCGCGTCAGCGAGATAAGCGTTCAGCCACGGCTTGCGGGTCGTTTAACGTAAGCAATTCTTGGATAAAACCGGGCTGAAAGGTCTCTGCCAATGCCGCCAAAACCTGCAAGTGTTTTTGAAAGAAAGCCGGCTTGTCGGGCGATAAAAACAAAAACATCACGCGGATAGATTTATTATGGCGTTCCTCCGTCCCGGGAACAGGCAAAACCGCCAGCGCGGCAACAAAATCGTCCAATCCCTCCACACGGGCGTGCGGAATAGCCAAGCCCGTATCCAAGGTAGTGCTGATGCCTTTTTCGCGTTCCAACACCTGGGCTGTTACTTCTGCCGGGTCCAAGCGCGGGCATTGGCGGCAAGCCATACGCACCAAGGTTTCAATTAAACCGTCTTTGTCTAATCCCTCGGGAGCCACCAGCACGCGCTGTGCCGTAATCAGCCTCCCCAGGTTTATTTTTGTTTGTTCGTTCAATGCCATAATTCTAGGTTTTTATGGTAGCAAATAAGCCCCCCTGCTGGCAAGTTGTCAAAAATCGGTTTTATTCCCCCGCTAAAAAAGATAGAATACATATATAATGACAGAGAACGAGTTGCAAACCCTTTTTAACACCCTTTCCGCAGGCCGCGTGCCCGGGAAACAGGATTTTAATGCTTCCAAGATGTTTTCCTTGCTGGAAGACCCTTTCAGCATTTGGTGCTTTTTCCACGCACCCAAAGAAGAAGCCGTTCCGGAACCTAACCGCTACGAAAATTTAAAAATCCGCACCGACCGCACCGTTCGCGATAATTGGATTAAGCAGGAGTTTCCCGGTGTGGTATTCATTACGGGTGAAACGGAAAGCGAACGCTTTAAAAACACTTTATCCGCTATGGCCAAAGGTGAAAGTGCTATTGCCAATGCCTTACTGTGGAACTTGCCCGAAAACACCTACGGCAGCATAAATTTACTCGTCCGCTCCAATGATGCGTCCAGTATATGGGGCAACTATCATTATCATATTTTCCAATTTAAGCGCGCACACGATTTAAAGGAACATTATGCCTTACAGGTCTGTCTGCTTAACCGCATACTGGGCTGCACGCAAAAATACACACCGGCTAATACGCGCGTGTTCCTGCGCGACCGTACGATTGACGTTTGCTATGAAGACCATTGCGACCGTCTGGCCCGGGAACTGGCCTATTGGCGTAGCATCCGCGACGGGAAATCCCGCCCCGAAGCCCATAAGCCGCCCAAAGCCGCCAGTGCGCCTTGGCGCGTTTATGCTAATAAAGTGGTGGCCCAAAGCAAAGATTTACTAATGCTCCCCGGCTTAAATACCGAAATGCGCCAATGCCTTAAAATCAATGGGATGTTCACCACTGACGACGTGGCACGCGCCGGATTAGAAAAATTACAGGGTATTTTGGAAGAACCGCACGCCACAAATTCCTATTACAATTCTTTGGCCTATTTGCATAACAAACCTGTATTGCGCGAAGCGGGACACTTTCCTCCCCCCGTCAAAAAATACAATTTGTATTTTGATTTTGAGGCGACCGAAACCTTTACCAAAAACAACGTCTCCTTTGTCTATTTAATCGGTATTTGGGATAAAGAAGAAGACAAATATGTAAGTTTTGTGGCCAAAACCCCGGAAGAAGAAATTAAAATCTTTGAACAGTTTTACGACTATATCAAAGATTTTTCCGACACGGCACTCTACCATTGGACGGAATACGAAGTAAAAAAGATGAAAAATCTGGCCGGGAAAAATCCGCAAGATGCTGCCAAATTAAAAGCCCTCTGCTCCATTTGCTACGACTTAAAAGTGTCCGTAAACAAACAGTTCTATTTGCCCGCACCCAGTTTTTCGCTCAAAGCCGCCGCGCCTGCCTTTGGTTTTAACTGGCGGCAAGATGACTGCGGCGCAATGGACAGTATGGTCTATTTTACCAACTGGCTGAAAACCGGCAACCAAGATTTGTTAAACAAGGTATTGATGTACAACGAGGATGACTGCAAGGCAATGCTCGTACTGGAAAACAAATTAAAAGAAGCCGACGTGCTGGACCTGAAAAAATGAAAAAAGAATTTGCCGTACTGCAAGCGTGTTTAGCCGCCGCGGCCAAAACGGTGCGCAAAAATTTTGGCAAAGTGGGCTATGAATTAAAAGGAAAGGCCAACTTGGTTACTAAGGCAGATGTTGCGAGCCAAAAGGCTGTTTTGGCACTGATAAAAAAGAATTTCCCCGCGCACGACTATTTAGCCGAAGAAAACGGCATCAAAAACACCGGAGCAGATTATACTTGGGTGATTGACCCGATTGACGGAACTACTAATTTTGCGCATACTTTCCCGCAATGCAGCGTATCTATCGCACTTTTTTATAAAAACGAACCTGTTTTGGGCGGTGTAGTCAACCCGGCCACTGGCGAAACTTTTTTGGCCCGAAAGGGCAAGGGAGCCACCCTAAACGGCAAAAAAATCCACGTTTCCAAAACGGCTAAATTGGAACAATCGTTATTGGTTACGGGTTTTCCGTATGACCGCTTTACGCGGTTGCCAAAGTTGCTAAACCGGTTCGGGCGTTTTTTAAATTCTTGCCACGATGTGCGCCGGCTAGGCTCCGCCGCTCTGGACTTATGTTGGCTGGCCGCCGGGCGTTTGGACGGCTATTGGGAAGATAATTTAAACCCGTGGGACGTCGGCGCGGGGGTGCTTATCTTGCAAGAGGCCGGAGGCAAAGTTACGGACTATTCCGGCAAAAAATACAAAAAAATAAAAGATTTCGGACATACACTTTTAGCAACCAACGGCAAAATTCATACGCAAATGCTAAAAATCATCAAAGAGACTGAAAACGAATTGCCAAAAATTTGAGAAAAGGACCGCCAAAACGCGGTCCTTTTTGTTGTATCATCGGCGGCGGTGTGATATAATTTTAGGTAGGGTTTTATTTATAAGGGGTTATTATGTCTATCAACGTAGTCAAGCAGTACAGCGTCTTCCTGATAAATGAACCGGGTGCGCTCAAAAATTTTGCCGAATTATTTGTACGCGAAAATGTAGATGTAATCGCCATTTCGCAAGATGTCCGCTATGATGCTGCTGTTGTCCGCCTGACGGTGAAATACGACCAGGAAATCAGCCACGCGCTGACCAAGGCCGGTTTTACAAGCGTAAAGACAGATGCCATCTGTATTGATACCCCCAACCGCGTGGGATTGTTGCGGGATATTGGGGCCGTCCTTTCCAGCCACGGGATAAACATTACCACCATTTACGGTACCGCAAGCACAGGGCCGAACAGCCGTTGGATAGTGGTAGTAAATGATATAACCAAAGCGTTAAATGCCCTGGAAAGTTCCGGTATATTTGAGTAAGGAAATTTACATATATAAAAAACCCCGCAACCTGCGGGGCTTTTTAATGAATAGTCTGCTTCCTGTATTAGGCCGGGGGTATGTTGCAAAAGGCTTTTGGGTTAATGCAGTTTTTCTTTGGCTTCTTTGAGTTGTTTCTTCCAAGCCTTTTTGGCGGCTTTGTGCTTTTTTTCAGCCACACCGGACAATAAGTCCTCTACGCGCCGGGCTTTTACCTGTTCCAAATTGGCTTCGTCGGCTTTCACCTTGTTTTCCCAGTTATCCAAGTTTGCGCGTTCGGCGGCTATGCGGTCCTTTACATAAGCAAGTCCCGCATCCACTCCGGCAGAAACTTCCTCCGCCAATTTGGCTTTAATAGAGGCTTTATCTTCCGCCGTTTTGGCTTTTTTGTACTGCTTTACTAATTTTTTAATGCGTTTTTGACGTGCCTTAAAGGCCTTTTTCTGCTCGGCAACCGTCTGTTTCTTCTCCGCAGAGGAGGAATGTTCTCCATCTTTTTTAACAATGGGGGCCGACTCCGCGGGCAAACTGCACTCCGCCGGCGGTTCGGCATCCATATCCTTTAATTCCGCCGCAGTTATACCTCCCGCCAAACACACCGCCCATAAAGCCAAAAGGAGTTTTTTCATTTTTATCTCCGTTAATCAAGCGACGTGTCGTGCACGCCCGCTTCGGCAAAGCCTTTGGCGCGCAATTTGCAGGAATCACAATGGCCGCACGGCTTTTTGCCGCCCGCATAGCAACTCCAAGTGAGTTCAAACGGAACTTTCAACTTGGCGGCCAGGCGCACAATATCGGTCTTGGACATCCGCATCAGAGGTGCCAATACTTCAATGCCTTCCGTTACACCCATTTTGGTACCGCGGTTAAGCGCGTCCGCCGCCGCTTTAAAGAATGCAGGGGTGCAATCGGGATAACCCGAAAAATCTATCGCGTTGGGGCCTGCAATAATCGTATCGGCGTGAATTGCATCCAATAAAGAGCCGGCAATAGAAAGGAACATCAAATTCCGCCCCGGCACATAGGTAGAAGGAATGCCCTCTTTCGGAATATCCTCTAATGCCACATCCGGCAGGGCCTGACTTTTATCCACTAAGGAACAGCAAGACAGCCACGGCAAATTAAGCGTAATCATATGGTGTTTAATCCCCAGATTGCGCGCAATCATTTGTGCGGCCAACACCTCGCGGTCGTGGCGCTGTCCGTAAGAAACGGTAAGCGCTTCGCACTCGTAACCGTGTGCCAAGGCCCAATACAGGCAGGTAGTGGAATCTAGTCCGCCCGAAAAAAGCACAATGGCTTTCTTTTTTGCCTTACTGCCAAACACGGCCGCCTTGCCCGAAAAAGTAACCTCGGCAGACGGCACCGCCTGTTGCGGAGCAACCAGCTGCACCTCTGCGGCCACCTTAGTAGCAGGCAGTTGGGCCGGAGTTTGGACGGAACTTCCAGAAGAAGCGGCGGCCCGGGCCGGAGTCTTTTTTAAAGCGGCGTCCAATAAATCCTCCGCCGGAGCAGGCGCGTTATCCACCTTACTTTCGCCAAAACTATTGGCAATTTCTTGTTCCAATTCTCTCTTTTCTTCTTTTACTGTATTTAAAATTCCACTAAAAAAACTTTTAAGGCCGCTCTTGGTGTTCTCCGCCGGTTTCGGAGTAGCCACTGTTTCCGGTGTTGCCGAAACAGGCTTTTGCGCAGGAACATCAGCGGGCTGTTCAGCGGGTTTGGTAACCAACCAAGCCTCCGGCGCCTGCGTGCCGTACGGGTAGCAGACCGCATAGCCTTGGTCAGAAAAAGACACCTGAGGCACAACCTTTAAATCATCCACTTTAAATGCAATTTTAGCATCTTTTTCGGCATTTTTAGGCCCCTGTTTCAAAAACTCTACACAGCGCATTGTGTTATTAAATTCCACAATAGCGTCCTCGGGGTTGCCGATACCTTGCACGCAGTCTTTCAAGGCAGACACGCAGAAACCGTCTTCTACCGAATCCGCCGTACCATACAAAGAGGCCGGCACCAGCAAAACATCCTTATCCATATTAGCAAGCACATCAGCCAACGTATAAAAATTGCAAAAACCGCCGACCAATACGGTACTGGCGTTTTTGGCGGCGAAAAGTGCTTTCATCCCTTCGTTGCTCAGCACCAAAGCAGGCGTACGGCCCGAAGCACGCGACGCCGCATAAGGAGAATCGTCCTCGTGCGAAACGGACAATTTTTGTTCGCTATATACCTCAAAATCAGCGTGCCGGCTTGTAAAAGCGGTTACGTCCTCCGCCTTATCAAACCCCAAAACAGTTTTCTTGCCGCGTGCCAACAACGCACACAGCGTGGTGGACGTACGCAATACATCCACGACGACGGCTACATCCGTCCATTGTTCACATTCTCCTGCGGTTTTAGCTATCAGAACGCTCATTTAATATCCCCAATACTTTAAAATCTTCAATTGCTTTTTCATCTTCTTCGCTCAAATTATCCACATATTTAATGGCATAGATAATCAGCGTTACGCGCGGGTTGGACGCACCGTCCTCCGCGCTGTTGTACTGGCCGATAAGCATTGCATCGGCCCCCTTGGAGGCTACAAACTTGCGGCCCTTTTCCACACCCATTTTTAAATTATCGCGGGTGGGCTGTAAATTTTTAATGCGCAAAAGCCCCAAATTACCGTACGGGCGGGTAATATCACTCTTACTGCCGATAATTTCCACATTTTTGGCCTTGGTGGGCGGAAAGTCCGGCCCTATTGGAATCCAATCCAAATTACTCATTTCCAACGTAGCACATCCGGCGAGTAAAAGACCGGCTGCCACTAACCCCAATTTTTTCATTTTCCCTCCTTTTTCTGGGAAGCCAACTGTCCGCACGCGGCTAAAATATCGTTACCCATACTTTTGCGGATAGTTACGCCTATGCCCATTGCTTTTAGGCCGGCGGCAAAATCTTTTACTACACGGTCTTCTGTTTTTTCGCCGCGGCCCAGGTTGCACGCAATCAAATTAACGTGCAGTAAATAGTTGTCTTTAATGCTGTAAATCCAGTCCGCCAATTTGCGGATATGTTCCGGGCGGCTGTTGACGTTTTCAATAACAGAATATTCCAAAAACACCTGGCGGCCCGTCATAGCAATATATTCTTCCAACGCTTTTTTGATATCGTCCAAATCAAATTTGCGGTTTACGGGCATAATCTTGCTGCGTTCGGCATTATCGGCATTATGCAGGGAAATAGCCAAGTTGGCCTGCGGCAAGTCCACCGCCAGTTTATGCAATTTATCTGCAATTCCAGAAGTGGAGACAGAAATATGACGCGCACCGATATTTAAATAGTCCGGGTTGGAAAGATCCTGCGCCGCCTTTACTACATTTAAATAGTTGAGCAAAGGTTCCCCCATCCCCATAAAAACTACGCTGGAAATACGCTCGCCCAGTTTTTCTTTATGCACATACTGGTACCACATCAATACCTGGTCGGTAATTTCCTCTTGCGTTAAATCGCGCTTGAAACCCATTTTGCCCGTGGAGCAAAAGGAACAGCGCAACGGACACCCCACCTGGCTGGATACGCACACACTCCAAGTATCCTGTGGTTTTAACAATACGGTTTCAATCTGGTAGCCGTCTTTAAGTGTTAAAAGAGCCTTGGCCACCTTATCCCGGTTTGAACAGACAATTTTAGATACCTTAAAACTAAGCAAGGGACGGTCCTGTTTCAGTTTTTCACGCAAATCAGCAGGCAGGCTTGTCGCCTCGTCCCAAGACGAAATCCCGCGCTTGAAAATGGCATCCTTTACCTGCGCAATACGGAAGTTCGGCAGGCCGGCATCTTTGATGTATTGTTTAACGTATTCAAAATTCATTTTTCTTTCCTTATTATGTAGTATATATATTTTAACATTTTCCGCTACCCAATATACAAAGCCACAGAAAGATGAAAAAATGCCTATTTTTTAGTATAATACCTGCACGATGAGTGAAGATATTAAATTTAGCACAGCCGGCTTCCGGGCCGTTACCGCAGACGGGCTGACCGCCCAGTCCGTACAGCGTTTGACTTACGGGATTTCCGAACATATTTTGGAACATCCTTTCTATGGATTTGAAGGTACGGGCTACCGCAAGCACTGTGAAGAACAAGGCAAAAAACCCAAAAAGCCCCTCGTTCTCGTGGGGTATGATACCCGTTTTCTGTCTAAACAATTTGCCTATGTAGCCGCCAATGCGCTCGTGCAAAGCGGCATTACAGTAAAAGTGGCCGAACTCCCCCTGCCTACCCCGGTAGCCGAGTGGGCGGTGCTCAACGAGTGCGCCGTAGGGGCAATTGTTATTACGGGCAGTGAAGCCGAATACTATGTAAACGGCGTGAAATGGATTTCGTACTACGGCGGTATTGCCAATAACGAAATTGTGCAAGATATTGAAAAGCGTATTCCTTCACCCAACGCACAGATTTTAAAAGCGTCCTCTACCGAATTTGGCGTATTGAACGCGGCGGCTATCGTCAGTAAAGATTTCCGCAAAGGCTATATGGCCCGCTTGGAAAAAATGATTGATGTGAAGGCACTTAAAAAGGCGAAATTAAAAGTAGCCGTTGACCCGCTTTTCGGTACGTCAAAATATTATTTCCGCGACTTTTTGGAAAAACACGGCGTAACGGTAGAAGGCATCCACGAAGGGGAAGATGTCCTCTTTGGCGGACACACGCCCAATGCCGGACCAGTCAGTTTGACGGACCTCAAAAAATTAGTTGTAAGCAAAAAAATGCACTTGGGTATCGCTTGTAACCCGGACTGCGATAAATTCGGTATTATTGATGCCGAAGGCAACTGGGTGTCCCCCAACGAAATTGCCCCGCTGTTACTGGAACACCTGGTCCGCAATAAAAATTTAAAAGGCCGCGTATGCAGAAGCGTCATTACCTCAAACCTGATTGACCAGGTAGCCAAAATAAACGGGCTAATGCTGCGCGAAACCCCGGTAGGCTTTAAATATATTACCGAGTTAATGATTACCGGGCAGTACATAATGGGTATGGAGGAATCGGGCGGTATTGCGATTGCCCACCATATTCCGGACAAAGACGGTCTGGTGGCCTGCCTGTTGGTGGTAGATATGTTAGCCACCGAAGGCAAGACCTTAAAACAACTGAAAAAAGATTTTTATAAAAAATACAAACAGTTGTTTGACCAAAAAGTCAGTATTCCCAAGGCGGAAACCGAAATTAACCGCATTATGGAACGCTTGGATATTAAACCGCCGCTTTCCATTAATAAAACCTCTGTATGGCGTATTGACAATACAGACGGGTTTAAATTTATCTTAAAGGGCGGCAGTTGGCTGGCTATTCGCCCGTCCAGCACCGAGCGGTTAATCCGTATGTATGCCGAAGCGCAAGACGAAAAATTGCCGGAAATACTGATTAAAGAAGGCAAAAAAATCATAGACAGCATTGTCTAATCCGGCAATTTGCCGGAAGGGGGTTGTATGGTTCGCATTAAAAAAATTACGGCAAGGGAAATTTTGGATTCGCGCGGTTATCCGACAGTAGCCGCCGACGTCCTGTTAGATGACGGCAACACAGGCACCGCGGCCGTACCCAGCGGAGCCTCTACCGGCTCGCACGAAGCACTTGAACTGCGCGACGGTGGTACCCGCTACAATGGCAAGGGTGTGTTAAAGGCGGTTGCCAACGTGGAGAGAATTTCGCAGCAGTTGGCCGGGATGAATCCGTTTGACATCCGCCTGGTGGACGAAAGTATGCTGGCTTTGGACGGCACGGAAAACAAAACAAATCTGGGCGCCAATGCAATGCTGGCCGTTTCTATGGCAGTATTGCGTGCGGGTTGCCACAGTGCAAAATTGCCGCTCTACCAGCATCTGCGCAACGTCTATAATTTAGATAACAGCCGCTATATCTTGCCCGCACCTATGCTCAACATCATTAACGGCGGGAAGCACGCCGATTCCGGGCTGGATGTACAGGAGTTTATGATCGTACCGACCGCACCCAAAACTTTTGCCGAAGCCCTGCGCGAAGCAAGCGAAACCTATCATTCCTTAAAAGATTTGCTTAAAAAAGAAGGTATGGTGATTGCCGTAGGGGATGAAGGCGGTTTTGCTCCTAAAATTACAAAACACGAAGATGTACTAAAAACTATTTTAGCCGCCGCCAAACAGGCCGGACACCCGGATATTTCGCTTGCTATGGACTGCGCCGCCAGCGAATTTTATCACGAGGGTTCTTATCGTTTTGAAGGGAAAATGCACTCTGCCCAAGAAATGACCGCGATTTACTCCTCTTGGTGCCAGAAATATCCCCTTGTATCCATTGAAGACCCTTTGCAAGAAGACGATTGGACCGGTTGGAAACACATTACCGCACAACTGGGCAAAAAAATTAACCTGGTAGGTGATGATTTGTTTGTTACCAATATAAACCGGTTGGAAAAAGGCATTGCAGAAAAAGCCGCTAATTCTATTTTAATCAAGGTCAACCAAATCGGCACCGTTTCCGAAACCATTGACGTAATGGAACTGGCCAAAAAGCACGGTTATTCCCGCATTGTGTCGCACCGCTCCGGCGAAACCGAAGACACCTTCATCGCCGATTTGGCCGTAGCCACTAACGCAGGCGCCATTAAAACGGGCGCGCCGGCGCGTTCCGAACGGACGGCCAAATACAACCGTCTGCTCCAAATTGAAGCCGAACTGGGCAACAAAGCCGAGTACGCGCAAGATTCTGTATTTAGCCGCAAATGAACACGCAAGCCATAACGGATTTTATTATCCAAAACAAAAAACCGCTACTACTGGGGACCGCCCTGGTAGTAGTGGTTATCTTCTTTTTAGGGAGCAGTATTTTAAGTTTGGTACATAACAAACTGGAACTGCATAAACTGGCGAAACAAAGCGTTCTGCTGGATAAAGAACACGCCGAATTGACCGCCACTATGGAATTGCTTGAAAAAGAAGATGCCGCTTATTTGGAAAAAATTGCCCGGACCCAATACAATATGGTCGGCCCAAACGAAGTGGAATTTAGATTTCAACCCGATAAATAACTTATGAATATTGATGTCATCAATTTAGGCCCTATGGGCAACTGTACATATTTGCTGACCGAAGGGTCAGATGCCGTTTTGATTGACCCGGCCTGGGATATGAACTATTTGGAACATATCTTATCAGAAAAAAAATTAAATTTGCTCGCCGTATTTTTTACGCACGGGCACTTTGACCACGTAAAATTTTCCCAAGATTTACTGCGCAAGCACCATTTACAAGCCTTTTTGGAAGAAAATGACCTGGTTCTTTCGGGTTTGGAGCCGCAGTTTGTACACTCTTACCAGGGAGAACAACACTTGCAAATCGGTCCGTTTAAGGTGCATATTATCCCCACGCCCGGCCATACGGCGGGTGGGGTGTGCTTGCATATCGGCAACGCGCTTTTTACGGGCGACACTCTTTTCCCGGGTGCGTGCGGAAGGGTAGATTTACCGTCTTCTAACCCGCGCCAAATGCGCCAAAGTTTAGTAAAACTTTCCAAACTTCCCGAAGATACACAAATTTTTGCGGGACACGCCTACGGCGGGAAATGCAGTTCCACTATTGGCTACGAACGCTTAAAAAACCCTTTTATGCGAAATGCAATACGAGATGAGGAGCGGCTGTAATGCACCCGATATTTTTAAAAATAGGCTCCTTTGAACTGGCAAGTTACGGCCTAATGACAGCATTGGGATACGCGGCAGCTTCGCTGTATTTGATTTCGCGCCTGAAAAAAATTGGTTTAGATAAAGACACCTTTTGGAACCTGATTTTTATTGCCTTTATCGGCGCATTAGCAGGAAGCAAACTCCTCTATATTATTGTTTCTTGGCCGCAGTTAGGGGCAACCTTAGCCGAAAAAATTACCAATATTGTGCGTGATTTCCGCTACGGGTTTGTCTTTTTCGGCGGGATGATTACATCTGTCGGCGCGCTTATTTATTATATCAGGAAAAAGAAATTACCTCTTTTAAAAACGGGCGACTTTTTAATTGTTGCCCTTCCGTTGGGACACGCCTTGGGGCGCATTGGCTGTTTTTTGGCGGGGTGCTGTTTCGGCAGCCCAACCACTATGCCGTGGGGTGTCCGCTTTACCGACCCGCACTCCTTGGTAACCCCGGAACTTTTACACGTGCCGCTGCATCCCACGCAACTGTATGAATCTGCCGGAAACCTGATTTTATTCGTATTACTACACTATGCGTCCAAACGTCCGCATAAAGACGGAAAAATATTAGCGCAATATATAACATATTACAGCATAATGCGCTTTATCATTGAGTTTTTCCGCGGGGATTACCGCGGCGCCTATTGGTTGGGATTATCTCCCTCCCAATGGATTGCCTTGGCGGCTGCGGCGGTCTCGTGCTGGCTTTGGATTCGTTTAAAAAAGGACTCTACTTATGCAGGAAAATAAAAAAATCGTTTTTGAAGGATATTCCCGCCGTTTGGACATTTTTGCCGCAGACGAATTGGCTGATTTTTCGCGCGCCATTGTGCAAAAGATGATTAAAGACGGCAAAATTACCGTCAACGGAAAAAGGGTAAAACCCTCTTGGCCGCTCACTCCGGGCGAAGTGGTGGAAATTGAAATGCCCGCACCGGAAGCCAAGACAAAACTGTCTGATTTAATTATCCACGACGGCAAAGATTTTTTTGTTCTCATTAAACCTGCGGGTATGCTTGTTCACCCGCAAAGCCCGGTGTGGGAAGAACACCCCGAAGCAGTTTTTTCAACCGAAGAAACTTTGGTGTCCGTCATTTTGGCTAACCCGCCCAAAGGATTTGATACATCTATGCCCCGCGCGGGGCTCGTACACCGTTTAGACCGCGAAACCAGCGGTGTAATGGTGGTAGCCAAAACACAAGAATTTCAAGCCGAAATGGTGGCCCTGTTTTCCAACCGGGAGGTTCACAAAACATATCACTCCATCGCCTGTGGCGAAGTGCCCGACAACGAGGGCACTATTGACGTGCCGATAGGCCGCGTGGCCGGGGGCAAAATCAAGGCTTCCGACGTAGGGCGCGAAGCCGTTACCGATTACAAGGTGTTGGAACGCAAAAACGGATTTACCTACATTGAACTTTACCCGCGCACAGGCCGCACCAACCAGTTGCGCGTGCATTTAAGTTGGTTGGGCTATCCGGTATTGGGCGACTGGCTCTACCGCGGCGCGACGGCTGACCGCCTGATGCTGCACGCCCGGAGAATTGAGTTTAACCACCCGCTAACGGGCAAAAAATTAAAGTTTGAGGCTCCCGTACCGGACGACTTTTTGGCCGCGTGGAAACGCGTTACCGAAGAAAAGTAACTTTTCCCCCGCCCTTATCCGGCGGGGATTTTTTTGCCCTAAAAAACTAATCCTTTTTTGGACTTTTATTTTGACGCTTTATGCGCTATCCTTTAAATATAGAGAACGGCCCGGGGGATAAAGCATAAACAAAGGACCGTAAACTGGGGGAAAGCGTAAAGTGGGGTAAACACGGAGCGCTTTAAGACGAAGACGCCCCAGCCGGAGTACCCGGCGGGGCGTCCACTCTAAACAGATTTCATCCGTCCGGACGCGGGAGGGGACCCGCTATCCCGGGCAACACACTAAAAGGGTTTCGTTTTCCGTGGGAGGAAGCGAAACCCTTTTATGTGAGTTTACAAACTTTTTTGGTACAGCCTGTACCGCTTACTGGTATGACAGCCGCACTCCGTAATTCCGCGGATAATACCATCATTATCTTCCAGCACCCACGACAGTTCCGCTTCGTTCCAAACGGCTACCCCGTGGTCAATAATGTGCTTAATCAAAATCAGGTCAATACCGCGCTTTCTAAATTCAGGCGCCACGCCCAACATAATCAGGCGCGCATCTTTAATTTTGCGCCAAGCCAAGAGTGCCTTGATGATACGCCACGGATTAGCCAGGGAACCTTTTAATTCTTTAAGCGCGTGGTTCATATTCGGAATAGCAATATAAAACCCCGCCGCAACCCCATCCACTTCCAATACACAAGTTCCTTCCGGCCGGACAATTAGTTTTAATTCGTTCACCACATCCGCCATTTCCTGTTTGCTCATTGGCACAAAGCCCCAATTTTCCGCCCACGCCTTATTGTAAATTTCGCGGATGATTTCGGCCTCTGCTTCCAAATTTTTGAGGTTCAGCCTCCTCAAAGTAATACCGTGCCCGCGCGAACAACGCGCACAAACCTTTAAAAACCGTTCGGAAAATTTGTCGTCTTTACTGCGTTCAAAGGCGAGCAGGTCCTTAATTTTTCCATATCCGGCCTTTTCAATTAACTCCATATAATAAGGATAATTATAGGGCATCATAATAGCGGGCATACTGTCAAAGCCGTCGGCCAGCAAGCCGTAAATATGGTTGCTGTCCGGATTAGCCGGACCACGCACCGCCGTTACACCCTTGGCACGGAGCCAATCTTCTGCCGCCTGAAAAAGCGCAGCCGCAACATTTCTATCATTGATGACATCAAAAAAGCCGAAAAAACCAATATTTTCGTGATGATATTCGTTATGTTCTTTATTCAAAATGGCGGCAATACGCCCAACGGCTTTTCCGTCTTGGTATGCCATAAACAGAGCGCGCTCGTTCTTCGTCCAAAAGACGTTATTCAAGCGCAATAACTTTTTAGTATCGGCCTTTAACTCCCCCACCCAATACGGGTCATTTTTGTATAATTCAAACGGAAAATTGACAAAAGAGTCCAACTCTTTATCCGCTATTTGATGTATTTCCACACGCATATTTTCCTCTCTCTAAAAAAGAAACCCCGGCCATAGCGACCGGGGTCATACTGGTAACAAACTATTTAATCACACCTACCGCACGGCCTGCTTTTGCAAAAGCATCAATAATTTGGGCAACGTGTTCGTCGGTGTGTGTTGCCATAAGCGTTAAACGCATAAGCGCGTGGCCCGGAGGCACGGCAGGGCTGACCACCGGGTTAGAAAAAATACCCAACTCGTGCAAGGCGCGCCACATTTTAAAGCAGTTTTCGTTGCTACCAACGTGTACCGGCAAAATCGGTGTGGTACTGGTACCCAAATCGTAGCCTAAATCTTCCAAGCCTTTTTTGAGTTTGGCTGTTAAACGGAACAGATTGTCGCGGCGGGAGGTGTCGTTTTCAATCAGTTCCAACGCCTTGGTGATAGAGGCCACACAGGCCGGCGGCAATGCGGCAGAAAAAATCTGGCTGCGGGCATTGTGGCGGATGTAATGAATAATATCCGCATCGCCAACGACAAAACCGCCAACAGTAGCAAAGGTTTTGGAGCAAGTGCCGACCACTAAATCCACTTCGCCGTTTTCCAAGCCGAAATATTCGCAAGTACCGCGGCCCGTTTTACCGATGATACCCGTCGCGTGCGCATCATCCACCATCACACGGGCGCCGTATTTTTTAGCAATTTTGACAATTTCCGGCAATGGACAAATGTCCCCTTCCATACTAAAAACACCGTCCACAATAATCAGTTTGCCGGCCTCGGCGGGCAGTTTGGAAATAACGCGCTCCAAATCGCCCGGTTCGTTGTGTTTAAAACGCACCATTTCGCCGTCAGAAAGTTTAATACCGTCCAAAATACTGGCGTGGTCTAATTTATCCACAATCGCGTAGTCGCCCTTTTTAACGAGGCACGACACGACGCCCAAATTCATCTGATATCCGGTAGAAAAGATAAGCCCGGCTTCTTTACGTTTAAATTTAGCAATTCGCGCTTCCAAGGCATCGGCGGCTTTGGTGTTGCCGTTTAAAAAGCGGGAGCCGGCACATCCGGTACCGTATTTTAAAGCGGCTTCGGCGGCGGCTTTTTTCATTTCGGGGTCATCTGCCAAGCCTAAATAGTTGTTAGAACCGGCCATAATGTATTTTTTGCCGCCCAACACCACCTCCGGCCCTTGCGCAGATTCAATCGGCTGAAAATAGCCGTAAATACCCAAGCGCATAGCCAGTTTGGCGTCTTTGTAGTTTTTGCATTTCTCAAAAATATCAGACATATTTTATCCTCTTGACACAACAACCGCGCCGCAGCCCGCAAGCCGCAAAGCGGTTTATTTACTTACCTTGTTAATAATATTGGTGGTGGAACGACCTTTAAGCAAAGGGAAACGCACCACTTTCTTTGCAAATTCACGGCCGACAATTTCGTCGGTCTTATAGTCGCCGCCCTTTACCAACACATCCGGACGAACGATTTTAATTAGATTATACGGTGTGTCTTCTTCAAAAATACTGACGGCGGATACGCTTTCCAATCCCGCCAATACCAAGGCTCTGTCGGCCTGGGTATTTACCGGACGGGTTGGCCCTTTTAAGCGGCGCACGGAAGCATCGCTGTTGAGCCCAACCACCAGCACATCACCCTTGGAGCGGGAAAACTCCAACACGCTAACGTGCCCGGCGTGCAAAATATCAAAACAACCGTTTGTAAAAACGATTTTTTTGCCTTCCTCACGGGCGGCCTCTACAAATTTTTTAAGCGCGCGCGGGCCTAAGATTTTATTTTTTGCCTTCACCTTGTTCCTTCTCCTGCGCCATCATCCGTTCAATAAGGCCCGTATCCATATTCCCTTTTATAAAGTCCGGGTTATTGACGATTTTTTGGTGGAACGGAATTGTGGTTTTGACACCGTCAATCAAAAATTCGCCCAAGCAACGGCGGCAGCGGGCAAGCAAGTGTTCGCGGTCCGGCGCGGTAACAATCAGTTTGGCAATCAAACTGTCGTAATAACTGGGAATGGTGTAACCCGTGTACATATGGCTGTCCACGCGCACACCCAACCCGCCAGAAGGAATCCACTCGGTAATAGTGCCGGGGCACGGCGTAAAATTATGTTCGCTGTCTTCGGCGTTAATGCGGTGCTCAATCGCGTGGCATTTGATAACCGCCGCGTCCTTTTGCGTAATGTGGAGCGGTTCCCCCTGCGCAATCTGCAACTGCATTTTGACGAGGTCCTGTCCGCAGACGGATTCCGTTACCGGGTGTTCCACCTGCAAACGGGTGTTTACTTCCATAAAATAAAATTCTTTATTTTGAGCCATCAAAAACTCTACCGTACCGACACCGCGGTATTCGGCCGCTTTTACCAATTTGCAAGCGGCCTCTTGGAGTTTTTGGCGGGTTACCGCGTCCACAAACGGGGACGGAGATTCTTCCACCAGTTTCTGGTGGCGGCGCTGCATACTGCAATCACGCTCCGCAAACGCCACGACGTTCCCATAGTTATCGGCGGCTACCTGCACTTCAATATGGCGCGGGTTCAAAACGAGTTTTTCAAAATATACGCGGTCATCACCAAAGTTGGCGCGGGCTTCACCCTGCGCGGTTTCCATCATCAGTTCCAAATCTTCTTCTTTTAGGCACGCGCGCATACCTTTGCCGCCGCCGCCCAAAGAGGCTTTAATCATAATCGGAAAACCGATTTTGCGGGCTACTTCGCGGAAATTTTTACCTACAATGCCGGCTGAGCCGGGAGTAATCGGCACTCCGGCGCGCACGGCAATTTCACGCGCGGTAGATTTAACACCCAACATTTCAATAGCGTGCGCGGTCGGCCCGATGAACATCATACCGGCCTTGGTAACAGCCGTGGCAAAATCCGCATTTTCAGACAGAAAGCCATACCCGGGGTGAACGGCATCTGCTCCGGTAATTTTTCCGGCGGTAACAATAGCATCTATATTTAAATAACTTAAAGGGGAGGGAGCCGCACCGATACAAACGGCTTCGTCAGCCATACGGACGTGCAGACAGTTGCGGTCGGCTTCCGAATAAATAGCCACGGACTTAATGCCCATTTCTTTTAAAGTGCGGATAACACGCAACGCAATTTCGCCACGGTTGGCAATCAAAACTTTTTTAAAGGGAGTAATTTTAATGTTAGCAGACATGGGTTATGCTCCTATTTGGCTGCCTGCTCAATAAAAAATAACGGTAAACCAAATTCCACGGGAGCGCCGTCTTTGGCGGTTACTATACGCAATTTTCCGGACACAGGGGCCGTTACTTTATGCTTTTGGGAAACGGTTTCCACCACGCCCAAGGAATCGCCTTCTTTTACAGTTTGGCCCTCTTTCAGTGCCAAGTTTTTGCCTTTTTCAGCCGCGTGATAAATACCGACAGCCGGAGAAGTTACCGCCGTAAGCGAGCATTCAAAATGCGCAGGCTCCGGCAAGGCTTCTTGGGTTTTAACTTCAATACAATCGCCGTCTTTTTCGTAGCAAAATTCGGCTAAATCGGTGGTTTTGAGCCAATCGGTAATTTCCGTAATGAGTTTGGTGTCCATAATGTCCTCAATATATAAATAAAATACGTTTAGTTTATTTTACCATTTTTATAAACCGAACAACACGCTTTTATAACCTTTTTTTCACCTTGGGCGATGCCACGCAAAATGATACGGTAAAAATATGAAAAATATTTACAGAACTTTTTTACCGCTCTTATTCTGGCTTTTGCTCTGCCAGTTGCCCGCCTTGCCCGGCGGCCATGTAGTAAAACAAAATTTGGTTTGGTATCACGGGCTTACCAAGCCACCGCTCGTACCGCCGGATATCGTTTTTGGAATGGTGTGGAGTATTCTTTATCTGTTTTTGGGGATAAGCGCCTTTCTTCTTTTCCGCAAAGGTTTACAAAACCATAAGAAAACAGCCGTTTTATTTATTATCCAACTGGCTCTTAATATGTGGTGGACACCTGTTTTCTTCGGCCTGCACGAATTACAACCGGCCCTGCTGTTGCTAGTGGTAATGTTAGCAGAAACATTTTGGCTATGGAAGGAAGCCCGTTTAAAAAATGGTTTAGCCGCACTTTTGTTGGTTCCTTATGCAGGCTGGTTAGGATTTGCTTGTTATTTAAATTTTGGTTTTTGGTTGCTTAACTAGCAAAAAGCCCCGGGTATCCAAACCGGGGCTTTTGCAAAAAGAATAAACGCATTAGCGGTTGCGGTAATGGCGCACCAAATCAAGGCCTACTTTCATTACCTTGTAAAAGGTTGAATCCAAAAGTGTGGAAACATTGTCAATTAAATCAAACGCACTTTTGGTTTTATCTACATTTTCAGCAGCAGAAACCGCCAAATATTCTACGGCTTCGGCTGTGCGGGTAATTTGCAAAAATGTCCGCACCGCAAAAACGACCAACACCACAAAGGCAACTACCGCTACAAGCACACACCATTGGTAAAAGTCCATATAATTCCCCCCTTTTTCCTTTTTCTTTATTAAAACTTTTTGCCCGGCGTTCGTCAAGTCCCGCAAAAAAGGCTAAAAAACAAGCAAGAAAACCGCGCCGTTTTCCCTTATTTTTTAGGAGTTATCTAATTTATTATTGACAAAGCACCCGCTTATTAGTAATAATTACTATTAACAAGCCTGGCTGCCAGCCTGCCAAGGACAAGGCAAAAGAGCGTTTTTTCCGTCGGAGGGCTTCATTTTTAGGCTTGTGGCAAAATCGGTTTTAAGACGAGATTTGCATTTTTAGTCCGTTTTTGCCAAAATTTTAAAAGTCGTTAGTTTATTTAGCGGCGAATTATTCTACCAGGATTACACTATTATGGAAAACTCCGAAGTTATTACCCGTATCGTAAAAAGAGATGGTACGACACAGCATTTTGACTCTAAAAAGATTACCCGCGCCATTACCAAGGCCGCCGAGGCAACCGGCGAATTTGACGCTGAAACCGCCAAAAAATTAACGATTCGCGCCATTAACATTATCCAACAACTTTATTCCGACACCGTTCCCAATGTGGAAAATGTACAGGATATTGTGGAAGATGTGCTTTTAACATCAAATTATCATAAAACAGCCAAAGCCTATATTCTGTACCGCGACCAGCACGCCCGTATGCGTGAAATTTCTTCCAAATTTAACGTAGATTTGGTGGACCAGTATTTGCAAAAGATTGACTGGCAGGTAAACGAAAACAGCAATATGGGCTACTCCTTGCAGGGGTTAAACAACTATATTTCCTCCGAAATCAGTAAGGTCTATTGGCTCAATAAAATCTATCCCGAAAACGTCCGCCGTATGCACAGCGAGGGTGATTTTCACTTGCACGATTTAGGATTGTTGGGTGCTTACTGTGTCGGTTGGGACTTGCAAGACCTGCTTTTAAGCGGTTTTACGGGCGTAGTCGGCAAGGCTGAAAGTAAACCTGCCAAGCACTTACGCACCGCATTAGGCCAAGTGGTAAACTTCTTTTACACCTTACAGGGCGAAAGTGCGGGGGCGCAGGCTTTCAGCAACTTTGATACCTTGCTCGCGCCGTTTATCTACTACGATAAACTTTCTTACAATGATGTAAAACAAGCCTTACAGGAATTTTTGTTTAACGTAAACGTGCCCACCCGCGTAGGGTTCCAAACACCGTTTACCAACTTAACGTTGGACTTAACCGTACCGTCCTACTACAAGGACCAGCCGGTTATTATCGGCGGTAAATTGCAGGATAAAACTTACGGCGAATTCCAAGCGGAAATGGATATGTTGAACCGCGCGTTCTGCGAAGTAATGCTCGCGGGTGATGCCAAAGGCCGCGTGTTTACGTTCCCGATTCCGACGTATAACATTACCAAAGATTTTGATTGGGACAACCCCAAACTTACCCCTCTGTGGGAAATGACAGCCAAATATGGTATCCCGTACTTTGCCAACTTTATCAATTCCGATATGAACCCCGAAGATGCGCGTTCTATGTGCTGCCGCTTACGCATTGATAACCGCGAACTGCGCAAACGCGGCGGCGGGCTCTTTGGTTCTGCCCCGTTGACCGGCTCTATCGGCGTAGTAACCATCAACTTGCCCCGGCTGGGTTATTTGGCCAAAGACGAAAAAGACTTTTTCGCCCTCTTAAAAGACCGTATGGAAGTAGCCAAAACCAGTTTGGAAATCAAACGCAAAATTATTGAGCGCTTTACGAAAGGGAATCTCTATCCGTATATGAGTTTCTATCTGCGCTCGGTGCGCCAACGCTTTGGCGAATTTTGGAAGAACCACTTTTCCACCATCGGGCTTGTCGGCTTAAATGATGCGACCGTCAACCTGTTGGGCGAAGATATCGGCACCGAAAAAGGCAAAAAATTTGCCGAGGACGTGCTGACCTATATGCGCGAAACGCTTGTAAAATTCCAGGAAGAAACCGGCAACAATTATAACTTGGAAGCCACTCCGGCGGAAGGGACCTCCTACCGTTTGGCTAAACTGGATAAAGAGCGCTACCCCGAAATCATCTGCGCCGATGAAGAATTGTACAAGCAAGGCCATCAGCCTTTCTACACCAACTCTTCGCAGTTGCCCGTCAACTATACGGATGATGTGTTTGAAATGTTGGACTTGCAAAGCACTATCCAATCCAAATACACCGGCGGCACGGTGCAACATATCTTTACAGGGGAAAAGATTAAAGACTTGGAAGCGATGAAGAAATTCATCAAAACCGTCTGTGAAAAGTACACATTACCCTACTTTTCCATTACCCCTACGTTCAGCGTCTGCCCCAAGTGCGGCTACATTGAAGGCGAACACTTTGAATGCCCCAAATGCAAAGCCGAACGGATGCAGGAACTGGAACACAAAATTAAACTGTTGGAAGAACAGTTATACAGCAAATAGATCTGTAAGATATTACCTTTTTTGGGTTACTTTGCCCGTCAAAGATAACCCAAAAAAGCGGTTGCGGCCGGCGCTGTAAAGTGCCATAATAAAAGTAACGGGTTTTCACGGGCCCGTTCCCGTCAACATAGGTTATTAATCGTCAGGAGACACACAATGACTGCACAGGAAAAACAAGTAGTTGAAAACAAAATCTCGGAACTTAAAAAAGAATTGAACGACGTTCACGGTTCCAAATGCGAAGTTTATTCCAGAGTGGTAGGCTATCTGCGCCCCGTACAAAACTGGAACAAAGGCAAAAAAGAAGAATTTGCAATGAGAAAAACGATGCACGTCGGTTGCTCTTGCGGCTGTGATAAATAATTTTTTGCTTTGAACGCAACGGATTCGGTATGAAGATAGGCGGATTATTAAAATTTACATTGATTGACTTTCCCGGACGGCCAGCCGCGGTAGTTTTTACGCAAGGGTGTAACTTTCGTTGCCGCTACTGCCACAATCCGGAATTGGTCTATCCGCATATGTTCGCCGAACCCGTTGCCGAAGAAGAAATAGACGCCTTTTTAAAGCGCCGCCAAGGCACACTGGAAGGGATTGTGGTATCCGGCGGGGAACCCACCCTGCACGAAGATTTACCGCAGTTTCTAGCCAAATTAAAAGGGATGGGATATGCCACCAAGTTGGACACCAATGGTACCCGCCCGGAAGTGCTAAAACAATTAATTCAAGGCAAACTGTTGGATTTTATTGCTATGGATTTAAAGGCTCCGCTGGAAAAATATTCACTCATCACGGGAGTGGATTTTAATCCGGCGGTGTTGCGCGAATCTATGAAATTAATTGTGGAAAGCGGGCTTGGGTACGAATTCCGTACCACCTATGACAAGGAAGTGCTGACCGATACCGACATTGCGGCTATCACGCAATTGACTGACGGCAAGCACTACCGCGTACAGGAATGTCTGCCCGTCGCCAAAGAAAAGGCCGCCTTAAAAGTTTTGCATACCGAGTTATAGAATTTATTTCTATTACAAAAACGCGCTTTCGGGCGCGTTTTTTTATGGTTTTTTAGGGGTTTTATCCGCAATAATTTCCCCATTTTTTAATCTGTCTGACTACAAAAAAACCGCCTGGAACGGTTATTGTTCCAAGCGGTTTCTGTGAAAAAAAGGCTATTATTTAGCACCCAAGCGGACCAAATTGTCGCGGAAATCAAACAAATCGTCCTGTACCGGGCCTTGTAAGGTAATGGCATACTCGTTGATGATATCCAACGGTTTTACCGTACCCCAAGAGGTTTTAATCGGCTTTACAAATTCCTTCGCCATAGCCGGGCCCAACTGCGGGTTCTTTTGCAACTGGGCGTTAAATTCGTCCATCGGGTTCATCATACTTTGCAAAATCCAGTTAGCATTAAGTTCCTTGGTGCCACTTACAAACTTACGAAACGCCACCACCGATTCGGCATACGCTTTCGGCAATTTGTTATTTACCGTCACCACATCATATGTATTTAAAGCGTTTACCAAAGCGGTATAGAACGCATCAAATTTCACTTGTTCGCTTTGGGACAAGTTAATCGTTTCCATACGCAAGTAACTTTCAAGCGTTAAGAAATAAGAACCGTTGGCAATCGCCACCGGGCGGTTAATGAATTTGGCAACCTGCGCCGCGGCTTCCGGCGATTTGGTTTGCAGTTTCATAAAGGTTACACGAACTTCATCCATTACCTGAAAGATGTAGTTAAAATCGTGGTATTGTCTGCCTTTAACCGCCTGGGCAAAAGTGTCATAGGCTTCCAGCACGCGGGTCGCTTCGCCAATAGAGGCAGGGGCCTGGGTCGCAATAGTTGCGGCAATCGCCTTGCTTAGTTGCGAATCCAGCGCACCGTTTTTCTCAATTCTCTTTTGAGCAAAGGCCCCTGTTGTCAGCAACAACGCAAGGGCTACTGTTAAAAATCTTTTCATAGTTTTCTCTCCTTTTTTTTAAGTAACTTCCTTATTATTAGTTTAAAATAATACAACCTTTTTTACCAGGGTCTTTGGACCTAGGCCCAAGGGGCAAAAGGTCCTAGTATTTAAATTGGCCCTTTTCATATACCGTAACCAAAGAGCCGTCCTTTAAGCGGGCCGTAACCTTTTTGTCCTCGGTGTTGATTAAATCCCAATGGAGGGAAGAATCGTTAAAGCCCAGTTTTTCTTTTTCGGCCTTAGTCAGTTTATCTTGCGGGCCGGTGTAGGTATCTGCATAACTGGCTCCGACGGCAACGTGGCAATTACCGTATTTGCCGCCAAAGTTTTCATCATACAAGATATCTGCCATAAACTTGGTAATTTTGGAAAAGCGTCTGTCTGTCAACGAAAACTCGCCGATTTGCGCCGCGCCTTTATCCATAGCCAGCATTTTACGCACAAAAGCCGCGCCTTGCTCCGCATCTGCCTTGACGGCGCGCCCGTCTTTAAATTCCAAGCGCACCCCTTTTACATAATTACCGCTCCGGTAAGAGGACAAATCGGCAAAATACACTCCGCGCGTACCGCGCCAATCGGGTGATGTAAAAATTTCAAAAGACGGGATATTGCACCCTCCGCCTGCTACAAAGCGGCGTTTTTCGCCCAAAAGCACTTCAAAATCCATTGATTTAGACTCAATATGCAAGGTACGAATCGGCAAGTTGGAAAGCCAATCGCCGATTTCGGTAACGGCTTGGGCTACCTCTTGCCATTTTGTAACAGGGTCCTTTTCGTTCAAAAAACAGGCACGGGCAATTTGCGCGGCATATTCCTTGCCGGAAAGTCCCGCGCGCTTGGCAAGTTCAGCCGTCGGGTAATTGCATAACGTCCACGCGAAGAAACCCTTTTGTTCCCGCACATCTAAAATTTCGCGCAAGGGTTTATGCGCCACCGCACTTTTGGCAATGCGCGAAGGGTCCACTTTTTTTAAGTGAGTTAAATCCTCCGGCGCGCGCAAGGAAATCAAGCCGTTAATGCCACCTTGAAATTCTTTTTCGCCCGGGGCCAAAAAGGCCAGTTGCTTGTCATCAGCCAAAGAGTAGAAAGTTTTAGAAAAATTTTCCGGCGCGTTCCAACGCAACACAACGTGGTAGCGTTTTTCCAACAATTTGGTATAAATTTGCTCTGCCAAGGGCCGAGCGGAAAAATCACTACGCAAAAGCACCGTATCATACGGTTTAAATTTTCCGTTTTTGCGGGCTGATTCCATCGCCCATATCATTACATCGGCATATTTTTCGTTTTGCTTCTTGGTAAAAAACATTTTATGTTTCCCCCTATCTTATATTAATGTTATAATACAAAATATAATATCCCGAGTAAAAAAATGAAAAAATTATTACTTTTTATCTTTACGTTTTTCTGCTTCTGCCCCGCTTGGGCGGACGTATCTCCCAAGCCGGAAATGGAATTTTCGTTCATCTACGAAACCGCAACCAAACCGGCCATTGACCCCTTGCACAGCGAGCAAATCCAATGTGAGGATAACCAATGTCTTTCTGCCAAACCGCTAGGCTCCTACGGCTTGCAAAAATTACGCTGTACGGAAAACACTTGTTTTTCTATTGCGTACGATTACGAGCCTTTCCAAAAGTTGGTTATTGCGTTTGCAGACGGCTCCAAACGCGAAAGCCAGGTGTTTGCCGCGCCGGACACCTTGCGGGCACATTTTAACGTAAAAGTTGGCGCGGATACGCTAGACGTTACCCCTGCGGGTTTGGCGGAAAATGTCGGCCCTTGGGCGCGCCGGGATGCGTGGACCTCACTCGCCGTTATTTTAATTTTGGAACTCTTGGCTGCGGCGGCTTTTTTAAACTATACGCAAAAGAGTTTCACTATTTTGTACAGCGTGGGGTTAGCAAATTTGCTTACAACGGCAGCCTCGTGGATTTTGCTGGTGCGGTATGTAAAGGAAACGGCGCTTTTGTGGATTTTCTGCCTGTTGGCGGAGACACTCATCATCCGTCTAATGAACCGCAAAAAAATATCCCTTCACGATGCGTTTATGTTAAGTTTAACCACCAATGTAACCAGTTATTCGCTAGGACTGATGATATCCTTTGTGATAGCACCGTTACTCTTTTAAAAATTAACCCCGCCCGGTGCGGGGTCTTTTACGGGCAAATAAAGGAAAGCTGTTGGTGCGCTTCCCTGTATAACCCTTCTAAAATAATATATATAGTTGATAGAAAGAACAGAAAAAATTCTCGGAATAGATTGCCACAATATACCCAAATGTTTTATAATACTGATAAATTGTTAGTAGTTGGAGAAATGTAATTTGCAAAATAAGCCTTAAACGCGGCTTATATATAATTTTATTCTGTTTTTGGAACCGTATGTAGAATACGGTGCGCTATTGGGATACCAACGGCACATGAACACTCCAAAAACAGCCGATTTAGACAGAGTACGCTCGAACTGATCCCTTGGGTGTACTCTGTCGAGTGCTTCCTGCCATATTTTATATATGGCGGGGGCCACGGCTGTTATTATTTGGGTTAGTGTTCATGGCTCAAATATAACAGCCGTTTTTATTTGCCTACTTTTGCTTCTTGTTATAGTTGAGCCTGAAAAATAATAAGGAGATAATATCATGGCGTTAATTAAATGTAAAGAATGCGGAAAAGAATATTCTGATAGGGCTGAGGTTTGCCCTAATTGCGGTTACAGCGAGAAAAAAGCAAAGGAAAAAGAAACTCTTTGCGTAAGTTCATCCAGAAAAAATAAATATGCGGCGGGTGCTTTTACACTGCTCTTCTGGTTTGTTGGTGGGCAATATATTTACCTCGGTTTAGAAAAAAAAGCAACTTGGTATGCGGCTTGTGCACAAGCCTTAATCTATATAAGCATAATCGCGCCCGCATTTTGGATATTGTTGCTGGTTCCTATTATACAGAGTATTTTGTTTTGCGCTATGCCGCAAGAAAAGTTCAATGCAAAATATAACAGAAAAGACTCCCCCAGAATTTCTGTCGGCAGATTGCCGCTAGTATTTTTAGGAATTTTGATTAGATGCTTCCTAATTAATACTGTACTCTTCTTTATATTAAGCGTAATTTTGGGATAAATATTAAAAAGGAATAAAAATGAAACATAAATTTTTATCTAGAAAACTCAACCCGGAGACGGAAATTTTGATTGTCGGAACATTTAATCCTGATGTTTCCAAAAATCCCGCCAATTTCTTTTACAGCCGGGGCCACACCAGTTTTTGGGAATTAATGTCTGCCATTTTTGGGGAGAAATGTTTAAGATACAGCGAGAAACAAGAAAAAGAAGATTTCATAAAACGGCATAAAATAGATTTTGCCGATTTAATTGAGGAAATTGATATAGCTGCGCAAGATCTTTCCTCTTATAAAGATATAACCCTTGATGAGAATTGGAATGTGGTAAAATGCAAAAATCTTCCGCAGGAAATTTCTCATTTGAATAAACTAAAAAAAGTTTGTTTTACGCGAAGAACATTTCAGCATATTCCAAATATTCAAAAAAAGGTGGAAGAGTTGGAACGCTGGTGTAAAAACAAGGGAATTGAATTTAGTTGTCTAACCACTCCCGCAAACTATGGGAAGGTGGATGCCGAGACGCGATTTAACGAATGGAAAAACTTTTTTCAGGAGATAAAATAATATGAAAAAAATGTTTATTTTATGTGTACTCATCAGTACATTATGCGCCTGTAACACTATGCAAGGACTACGAGTACATAACGAAGCCCCTGTGGGAAAGCAGCAAATTAACGGCGGGCTATATTACAACGACCGGCAGGCCATTGGCCACGACGACCAAGTAAAACATAAAGTAATAGATAAAACCCACGCCCAGATTGAAATTCCCGTACAATATCAGGAAACAATGGCGCCACTTTCCAAGCGACTACCCGATAGTTTAAAAGAAGCCCTAAAAGAATATGATTTAAACTCCGTCGGCAAATGCACCTATCCCGGCTCTTTAACAAAACAGGCTCTCACGTTGGATTTGAATTATAAACAAATAGAGGGTGGGGAAGAATTGCTATTATTGTCCGTTTTTATATGGCCATTGTTGCCTTTGACCGTGCCTGCTTATATTTACAACAATACCGGGATAGAGTTGAAGGAGCAAGGAGCGTTCTCCATCGCAAATCCTTTTGAATCCCTCAATGAGAAAAATTTGGGCGTTCAGATAAGTTATGAAGCGGAACCAAAAGAAATGGTTTTGTCTTGTGACAGAAAATCCTGCGCAGTGCAAGACAAACAAGGAAATCCAGTAAATAAAATCAATATAATCAAAAAAATGTCGGTTAATCAAAAAAGAATTAAACAATTACTGGACGCGGAAGCCGCCGCAGCCGCCAAAAGAAAACGTCAAAAAGAGGAGCAAGCCAAAGAAGATGCCAGAATGCGGAAGCAAAGCGACAGAATTTGCCCCCAATTATATGATGAATGGTGGGGTAGTGGCAATTTGCAATACCGCAAAAGCGATGTGATTGCCGTCCATCGTTGGGCTAAGCGATGGCAGTCCTATGAATGCGATTCTTGGCTACAAAGAACAATCGGAGGTTATTAAGTTATTAAGTTTTTTTGGCATACCAATGAAACTCCCCGGGCTTATGCCCGGGGTTTTTAGTGGTTAAAAGTAAAGTCCCTACGCGCACCAAGCAGTTGGTGCGCTTCCCCGTATAAAATGAAAATGCCACCTGAACGGTGGCTTCTAATCTTTTACCGGGGAAAGATACTTCCCTACGGTCTTTTTCCTGACGGAAAAAGCCTTCGGGCCGGGCCTCGCGGTTTTCGCCTTGCGCGATGCGGTACTTTTTGCGCGCAAACTCAAACATCGCTCCGGCCTTCAAGTCCCTACGCGCACCAAGCAGTTGGTGCGCTTCCCCGTATAAAATAAAAATGCCACCTAAATGGTGGCTTCTAAATCTTTTACCGGGGAAGGGACTTGAACCCTTAAGCCCGTGCGGGCAATAGTTTTTGAGACTATCCTGTATACCAATTCCAGCACCCCGGCATAAATCTTACATATTTATTTTAGCAAATTTATTTAAAAAAGAAAATATTTCTTTTTAGTTTTCTCCATTTTCCTTAAAATACCAAGGAAATTACCCTTCGTGCTTTTCTTGTTTTGGCACGCTCATATAAAAAGAGTTATTCTAAGTTAATCAGATTGGGGTATTTAATAAGGGATTATTAGTTGTTAAAATATATTTATGAAACATTTGTTGCTTCTCGCTTTGCTCTTATTTTCTGTTTCATCATATGCTCAAATTTACCGTGCCGAACAGGGTACACCTGTTAATTTTTCCCGTTTAGAAGTTTCCGTCGGTATGGGATTGGCCTCCTCTTCTTTGCAAGACCCGTCCGGCGACACCATCATCCACGATAAAAACTTTACAGATTTCCGCCTATTATACGGCCTTTCCTCTCGCTTTGCCCTAGGCCCGGCAATTTATTTTAGCAAGAAGCAAGACAACCAACCGCTGATTTCCTCGTACAAAACCCGCCGCTTGGGCGTACTGGGCAAATTCAATTTATCGCCTAATACTACTCCGCGCTCGTATGCGGTAGCAGAAGCCGGCGCAATGAAAAGGTCTCTTTCTTATTTGCGGTCGTTGGAAGATTCTTCCACAAGCCCTTACTTAATGTTCGGGCTGGGAACAGAGGTTGATATTTACAGCGGTTTTTTCTTGGGATTAGAAGGACAAGTATCTTATTTTTTTAAAGACAAACTAGGGCCTTTCTTTCAGTTAAACTCCCCGTGGGAAGCCTCTTTTACACTCCGTACCGGATTTCACTTTTAGCCATTAAAAAACACCCTTTCGGGTGCTTTTTAAATTCATACTACAAGAGAAATTTCATTTTACGTCTAACTGCCCTCGGTTTTATTCCTAATAAAAGATTGGGAGTTTTCAAAATAAAAAGCCCTAATTCTAGGTGTTAGCGCGGAGGTATCCGACCGAGCAAACAACAAAGAAGTAAGACTTTTTAGTAAGAAAACTGGCGGAGAGGGAGAGATTCGAACTCTCGATACGGTTTCCCGTATGCAGTCTTTCCAGGACTGTGCCTTAAACCGCTCGGCCACCTCTCCAAAATCGGTGTGCGATCTGATGACTACCTGTTTATTATAGCAAAAAAAGAAGCAGAAGGAAAAGATTTCGTTGAAATTAGCGTTTAAATGTACGCACTTGGAAGCCCAACACCCGCCCGATAAGCATTAGCGGCACCACCACTAACAGGCTAAATGCCGCCACGAGAAGCGTCATTATAAATCCGAGTGCCAATACTAAAACACCGCCGAAAATTCCTCCGTTATCGCCTTTTCGGCGTGCGGAGTCCTTGGGGGTATGTTCTCCCCCAATGGGGTTGCCGTTTTCGTCCAAAATTTCCGGCTCTATAATTTCTTCCGTGCGGACCAGGTCTTTATTTTCCATACTTATATTATGGCATAATCGGGGCCATTTGCACAGCCCGCACCGGCCAGGCAGGCATTTTTCCAAATTTAGTAAAATATAAGTATATATTAAAACAGGAATATCTAAAAATGAGAAAACTACTCTCTCTGCTTGCCCGCAGACCCGAAGTCCCCGCTACCCGCTTGGTGGCTATATTATCCGCCTATTTCTTGGTACTAATGAACATCAGTTTTTGGCGTTTTGTTTTTACGCATATCAGCATATCCGGCTTTACGGACGGAGTGTTTTTACTGTCCTTACCTGTGCTGGTTTTTACCATTATTTATGCAGCCTTTTGCATACTGCTATTGCCGTATGTGGGCAAACCGCTGATGGTACTGTTGCTGGTTGTATCGGCAGCGGTAAACTATTTAACCTATCAGTTTGGCGTGTTTATTGATGCGGATATGATTCGCAACACCTTTGAAACAAACCCCGGAGAAGTAAAAGATTTAATTACCCTGCGTTCCGTTTCGTGGCTGGTTCTATTGGGCATTTTGCCATCGCTTATTTTGTGCCGCGTAAAAATTATTTTTAAACCCTTTTTAAAAGAATTGACCGGACGCTTGGCCCGCGTGGGCATTTTGCTTTTGTGCCTTTTGATATTAACACCGTTTGTATATAAAGAATACGCTTCTTTCGGGCGCAACAACCGCCAAGTGCGCCGCTTGGTAATTCCGCACAATTATATTTATGCCACCATACGTTATTTCCAGATAGAAGCCCAGCACCGCCGACCGTTTACAACGTTGGATAAAGATGCCAAACATATTCCGTATCCGGATGAAAAGAAAACGGTGTTTGTACTGGTTTTGGGAGAAACAGCCCGCGCGCAAAATTTCTCGTTAAACGGATATGAACGGAAAACCAACCCGCGGCTAGCCAAAGAAGATATCGTTAATTTTCCACACGTTACGTCCGCCGGCACGGCTACGGCTGTTTCTGTACCGGCTATTTTTTCGTTTGTTTCACGCAATGATTTTAACCCCACGGATGCGCGCTATACCGAAAACCTGTTGGATTTGTTACAGCAAACGGGCTACAAAGTCTTTTGGCTGGAAAATGATAACGGATGTAAAGGGGTTTGCACCCGCGTACCTAACAAAGAAATGGACGTAAAAAATAAAAAATTTTGCGACGGGCTTTATTGCCACGACGAAATTATGTTAGGTGAACTGCGTGATTATTTAAAAAACTCCAAGGACGAGCACCTGTTTATCGTTCTGCACACTATCGGAAGCCACGGACCGACGTATTTCCGCCGTTATCCCAAGGAGTTCAAAAAATTCACCCCCACCTGCGACACGGAAGAAATACAAACCTGCACGCGGGAACAAATTGTCAATACTTACGACAACACCATTTTGTATGCGGACCATATTTCCGCCAGTGTGATTGATATCTTAAAGGAACACCCCAAATGGGAATCCGGGATGATGTATGTATCCGACCACGGGGAATCATTAGGCGAAAACGGTGTCTATTTGCACGGACTTCCGTATGCGATTGCCCCCGAAACGCAAACCCGCGTGCCAATGGTAATCTGGATGAGTAATACAATGAAGGAAGCCGACCATATTGATTACGCGTGCCTGAAAAAGAAAGCCGCCGAAGGGAAATTCTCGCACGATAATATATCCCACTCGCTTTTAACATTAATGGAATTGCAAAGCAAAGTGTACGACCCCAAATTAGACATCTTTGATTCGTGCCGCACTTTACCGCTTCCGCAAGAACAAAAATAATTTTTCCCCCGGGACTGTCCCCGGGGTTTTTTATGCCGTGCCGTGGGGCGGCATAATTGGTAAAATATATATAGGTTACGCGTGAAGTCACATCACGCAAATTCAAAAAACCGAGGAAGAATTTATGTTACCCAAAGCGTATGAACCGCAAGAAGTAGAACAAAAACTGGCCGACAAATGGCAAAATGCCAAATTATTTGCCGCTAAAAATGATAAAACTAAAAAACCTTTTGTTATTGTTATCCCGCCGCCTAACATTACGGGGGCTCTCCATATGGGGCACGCCTCAACCAATACTTTACAAGATGTTTTAATCCGCGCCCACCGTATGTTTGGCGAGGACGCCTATTGGGTACCGGGTACGGACCACGGCGGCATTGCCACGCAAAACGTCATTGAAAAGAAACTGGCCAAAGAACAACACAAATCCCGCCACGACCTGGGCCGCGAAGCCTTTGTGCAAACCGTTTGGGATTGGTATAAGGAATGCGGCAACGCTATTTTCAACCAGTTCCGCAAAATGGGCTGGGCGTTGGATTTGTCCGATATCCGCTTTACGATGGACGAAAAACGCGCGCAAGCCGTTTACGAGTGTTTCCGCCAATGGTGGGAAAAGAAATATATTTACCGGGGCAAACGCTTAATCAACTGGTGCGTGCGCTGTTCTACGGCGCTTTCCGATATTGAAGTGGAACACGAACAGCACGCGGGCAAATTGTGGTACTTGCGCTATAAAGGCGAAGACGGTTCCGACGGTATTATTATTGCTACCACGCGCCCGGAAACCATTTATGCTGATGCTGCCATTGCCGTCAACCCCAAAGACGAACGCTATAAAGATATGGTGGGCAAAAAAGTAATTATCCCGCTTGCCAACCGCGCTATTCCGATTATTGCTGATGAAGCCGTAGAACTCGGCTTCGGTACCGGTGCTTTAAAAATTACCCCGGCGCACGATGCCACCGACTACGAAGTCGGCCAGCGCCACAATCTGCCCATTATGACCGTTATCAACGATAAAGGCAAAATGATTAACTGCCCCGAAAAATATTTGGGTATGGACCGCGAACTCTGCCGGAAAGAAACGGTAAAAGATTTGGAAGAGGCGGGACTTCTTGTAAAAGAAGAAAAATATAATAATGCCGTTTCCACTTGCTACCGCTGCCACAGCCCTATTGAGCCTTTTATGAGCGAACAATGGTTTGTAAAAATGGATAAACTGGCCGCCCCGGCTATTAAAGCCGCGGAATCGGGCGAATTGCAATTTCACCCGGCCAGTTGGAAAAACCCGTTTTTGGGCTGGCTTAAAAACATACAGGATTGGTGCATTTCCCGTCAAATCTGGTGGGGCCACCGTATTCCGGTGTGGTATTGCCGCCATTGCAGCGAAAAAGGCCTTACTTTTGCCACCGACCAACAAGGCCACGAACAATTAACCAAGGTATCGTTTGAAGACGGTGCTAAACCGATTGTTTCCTTTAAAAAGCCCGAAAAATGCCCCATTTGCGGCGGACACGATTTGGTGCAGGACCCCGACGTGTTAGACACTTGGTTCTCCTCTGCCTTGTGGCCGATGTCGGTATTCGGTTGGCCGGAAAAAACGCCCGAAATGGAACACTTTTATCCCACCAGCGTAATGGTAACCGGATACGAAATCTTGTATCTGTGGGTGGCCCGTATGGTAATGACCGGGCTTGATTTTACGGGCAAATTGCCCTTTAAAGACGTGTATTTGAACGGGATTATCCGCGATAAGCGCGGTAAAAAAATGTCCAAGTCCCTGGGCAACGTCATTGACCCCTTGGATATGACCGCCAAATACGGCACGGACGCGGTGCGCTTCTCGCTCTTAATGCAGGCCGTTCCCAGCAAAGATATTCCTTATTCCGAAGAAAGCATTACAGGCGCACGCAACTTCTGCAACAAGATTTACAACGCCTCCCGCTTTATCTTAATGAATATGGAAGGCTTAACAGGCCCGCTCAAAATGCCGGCGCACGTTACGGAATTGGCCGACCAATGGATTTTGGACCGCTATACCAATGCTATCAAAACCGCACGCGAAGGCATTGAAAAATACAACCTCGCGTTGACCGCAAATACCCTTTACCACTTTTTGTGGGGCGATTTTTGCGATTGGTATGTGGAACTGGCCAAGCAACGCTTCCAAACGGCGGAAAAAGAACAGGTTATGGCGCTTTGCGTACATATTTTGTACGGCACGTTAAAGGCCTTACACCCGTTAATTCCCTACATCACGGAAGAAATTGCCGCCTCCTTGCGCCCTTATGTCGGCGAAACGGAAGAATTTTTGCTAAACCAGTCTTATCCGGAATTTAACCCGGTACTGGTAAACGCCGAAGCCGTAGCCAAAATGCAGGCCGTACAGAATGTTACGCGCGAAATCCGCACGATCCGCGCCCAGTTCAATGTGCCGCCCGGCCTCAAAATTGCAGCCGTGTTATCCGCCAAAGACGAGACTGATTTGGCTGTTGTAAAGGCCTATGAGGGCTACATTAAATTAATGGCTAAAATTGAAAATTTGGATATCGGCATTAATTTAGCAAAACCCAAACAAACGGCTACTGCGGTGGCGGACAATATTGCCATTTATGTACCGCTTACCGGGTTAATTGACTTTGAAAAGGAAAAGAAACGCTTGGAAAAGGACCTCGCTATTGCCAAGGCCAACATTGCATCACGCGAAGCGCGCCTGTCCCAAGAAAGTTTCATTAAAAACGCACCCAAAGAGCAAGTGGAAAAAACCAAAAACGAACTGGCCGCCGCCCGCCTTACCTTGGCGCAGGTTACGGCTTCGTTGGAGGATTTGGCCTAATGAACAAACTTTATGGTACAGTCGCGTGTGTGGCTGCCCTGTGCTTGCCGATTTTTGTGCAGGCACAGGATTTGGAGTGGAAAACCGTAACTAAATACAATAAAGCCGAGGCCAAAAAACAACTGACCGACCGCTTTACCAAGTACGTTACGTTTGATACGCAATCTAACGACCAAACAGATAAAGTGCCCAGCACGCCCGGCCAGGTAAAATTGGCTAAGGCTCTTGCCAAGGAACTCAAAAAATACGGCGCAAAAAACGTAAAGGTAGATGCCCACGCCATTGTTACCGGAGAAATCCCCGCCACCTCAGCAAACTCCTCTGCCGTAGTGGCATTTCTCGCGCATATGGATACGGCGTTGGAAGTTTCCGGCAAGGACGTCCAACCCCAGGTACATAAAAACTACCAAGGGGGCGATATCGTTATTAATGCCGAAAAAAAATTAGTTATTAATCCAGCCAATTCCCCCCAACTTTCCCGCGCACGCGGGCACGATATTATTACCGCTTCCGGCGGCACCTTGTTGGGTGCAGACGACAAAACGGGTATAGCCGTGATTATGACAATGGTGCAATACCTCTACGACCATCCTGAACTGGAACACGGCCTCATTAAAGTAGCCTTTACGCCGGATGAAGAAGTTGGAACGGGCGCCGGGAAAATGGACGTAGCCGCATTTGGGGCTGATTATGCCTATACGCTGGACGGAGGCGACCTAGGCCAACTGACAGACGAAACATTTAATGCCAAGTCCTTTACCGCCGTATTTAAGGGATTGCGCGCCGTACACCCCGGCGAAGCAATGAACTCCGCCTTTGCGGATAACCTGTTAATGGCTTCGGATTTTCACACACTCTTGCCGCGCCAAAGCCGCCCGGAAAACACAGCAGGACGCCGCGGTTTTATCTTGGTGGACTCCATTGTTACAAACGGAGACGAAAGCACGGTAAAAGGAATTATCCGCGCCTTTACCGACGAGGAGATGCAAGGCTTTGTAAGCGAAGTTACCCGCGCTTTTAATACCGTTAAAGCAATGAACTACAAAGGCACCGGCTTTGAACTTACGTTTGAAGACCAGTATAAAAATATGAAAACAGTTCTGCCCGCACAAGTAGTAAATTTGGCCGAAACGGCTATGCGTCAAGAGGATATTACACCTCGCCGTATGGCGGCACGCGGCGGAACGGACGGGTCCACCCTCTCGTTTATGGGGTTACCCACGCCGGATATTTTCTCCGGCCAGTATAATCTGCACAGCGAACGGGAATATGCCGATGTGGATGTAATGGAAGCCTCCCTGCGCACGGTGTTGCGGCTTATAACCTTGTGGGATATGCAACCTGTACCGCAAGCAGAAAAATAAAACTTTTAACCCCCGCTCCTGGCGGGGTTTTTATTTGCTCTCTTTGCATCTAATTAAGGTCCCAAGTTTTATTTAGGTCTTTTGGCCCTTGCAGTAAAAGAGGCAGATTCATAAAATAATAGTAATATCACTTAAAGGAGATTTTATGCCAATCAAACAGTTGTTCGCCGTTTTGTCCGTATTTGTTTTCGGCATTTCTTTTGCCAGCCAAGCCTATGCCGCTGTTGCCTGGCCTACCAACAATGCTCCGCGGGAACGCACCTATGTAAAAGATTCCGTACGCAAAAACCTGGGGCAAAAAAACGCCTCTTTGGCCGCTAAATACCGCACCACGATGCTAGACCGTTTTATGAAGTACACCACTTATGACAGCCAAAGCAGCGATGCCGCAGACATTACACCGGAACAAATTGAAACTGCAAAAAAACTCTATGCCGAAATCCAAAAATTCGGTTTTAAAACTACCTTATCCGAACATTACTATATTTATGTGGAAATTCCTTCCAATGTAAATTGGAAAACCCCGACTTTGGGTTTTAGTTGCCACTATGATACCACCCCCGATATCATCGGCAAAAACATCAAGGCGCAAAAAATCTCCAAATACGACGGGAAACCTATTCAACTGAAAGAGGGGCACACGCTGAGCGTGGAAACCGACCCGTATTTGAAAAAAATGATTGGTAAAACCATTGTTACCTCCGACGGAACAACTATGTTATCCGCCGACGATAAAGCCGGTGTTTCCGTTATTGTAACATTGATTCAGACTTTGGCGGAAAACCCGTCTAAAAAACACGGAAACATCCAAATCGTCATTACACCGAACGAGGACGTAGGCCGCTCGGCTGATTATATTGAAGAAACCCCCTATAACCCGGATATCGCCTTTGACTTTGACGGCGGCGTAAATGGCGAAGTGGTGGTGAGCAACTTCAATGCCGAAAAAGTAATTTACCGCGTGCACGGGATAAACGGACACCAGTCTATGGCTGCCGAAAACGGATACAGAAATGCTTGGAAACCCGCCTGCGAATTGGGTGCCGCCTGCTCCAAAGACGAATGGTTGCCCAACAACAGCCGCGGGCAACAGGGCTATGTGGAATTGCACCATATGGATATGAGCGACGGCAAAGTAAATGTAGCCGAATTGGATTTCCGCCTGCGCGATTTTCACCAACAAAACATTGACAACTGGAAGAATTATGCCGACAGCGTAGCCAAAGATATCAGCGCCAAATACGGTGTGAAAATTGAACGCGCTATTGCCAAACAATACGGCAACGTAGCCGAAAACATCCACCCGCAAGCGCACCAAGTGGTTGCCAACGCGCTTAAAAATGCAGGCGTAACACCGAACTTTAAAGAAGAACGCGCCGGGACAACAGCCTCTATGTTAATGCTTAAACTGGGCAAAGGGGCTTACACCGTCTTTACGGGGCAGAACAACCCCCACGCTTTTACCGAGTGGCTCAGTGAAGAAGATATGTATAAAGCCTACTTAGTGGCGCTGAATATGACCGACGAAGTCGTAATGATGAAATAAGGCGCAGAAGTTTGATGAAAATTTTAATTGCTACGGGTAATTCAAATAAGTTTAAAGAACTAATGGCTATTTTGCCCGTAAAAACTAAAAACGGAACCCCGATAGAATACGTCAGTTTGGCGGATTTTAAGGGGCTGACACTCCCGCCCGAAACGGGCCTAACGCTAGAAGACAATGCGGAAATAAAAGCCGTTTATGCTTCCCGCCAAACAGGGCTTCCGGCTATTTCGGACGATACGGGATTGGAAGTTAAATTTTTAAACGGCGCACCCGGCGTGCATACGGCCCGATACGCGGGGGAGCACGCCGACACGGACGATAACAACCGCAAATTGTTATCCGCCTTGGAAGGGCAGTTGCTTCCGCAGCGCGGAGCCAGTTTCCGCACCGTAGCCTGTTTGGCCACCCCGCAAGGGTGCGTACAAACCTTTGAAGGCTCGTTAGACGGCTACATTGGTTTTGGCTATCGCGGCGAAAACGGCTTTGGCTATGACCCGTTGTTTTTAGTGGGCGATAGCAAAAAAACCCTCGCGGAACTGACGGAAACAGAAAAAAATAAAATCAGCCACCGCGCCCGCGCTTTTGAAAAACTAGCCGAACGGCTGGTGCTGTTAAAACCGCAAAAATAAGTTGGATTTTATAAGGCCCCCGCGCATTAAACGCGGGGGTTTTTATTGTTAAGGAAGTTGGTATTGGTTAGTGCCGGCAATCAGTGAGCCACCCATACTTTTGCAAACCGCTTCGTTGCCGTCGCAAACCCGCATATTGGGGCGGGAAGAGTGTTCTAAATACTGAATATAACGGAGTCCGTCTTTCAAACGCGCTACTACATACAAGGAACTGCCACCGCCGGGTTGATGCCCTATACCCGCTAATAAATCTATCACCGTTCCATCTGGAAAGCGCAAATAGCCGTCGTCCGTGCTTATCCCGGCCAAGGTACCGCCTGCGGGCATATCCACATCCAGTTCGCTCACGTTACCGGTGTAATACCCATTAGACATATAAAACACCTCTTCCGCATTAGCCAGCGTTTTCACGAGTGGAATTACTTTGGTCAGGCGCGCCTTTTTGACGGCTTTTTCGTACTGCGGTACCGCCACCGATGCCAAAATGCCAATGATAAGAACAACTACTAAAAGTTCAATTAAAGTAAAACCTGCATTTGTTATGTGGAAAGTATTAACCGTGCGGCCACCCCAAACAGACGTCATTCCGTAAGGTTTCTGTACGGAATCTCGTCGTTTCGCAACAACAGATTCTGGACTACAACTTTCCAGAATGACGCCACTAGCACAAGTGGCCGCACGGCTAACATTACTAAAACCTTTCATTTTTTCTCCTTTTTAGGCCTTTATATTTGAGCAAAACGGTCTTTTATACGCATTTTATACAACAGATACATCCGGGTACACCAACCGCGATTTATCAAAATTTTAACAAAAAAAAAAAACGAAACAACCCCTTTACAATAAACAGCCAAACAACAACGACAAAAACGACATTGTTTAGTTCTCATCTCCGAAGAATTGGCGGCTCGCAGGCTTCGGGGATGACGAAGAAAGAATATACTCGCCAAACCCGCGGGAATGACAACAACGACTAACAACTCAATCGGTAACTCTTAAAGCCCTGATGTCCACCCGTTCAGGATGATCTCATTTTTTAATTTTTTCCCCCACACTTTACGGGTTTCTCGGCCCACAAAAAAGCCGGAACGCAAACAACACGTTCCGGCTTCCCTTTACAGCATTTTCTAAAAATTAGAACTCTATTACCAACATAGAGGGCAATACCAAATAGAATAAATTAATAAGCGCCCCCATACTTAAAAATGGCCCAAACGGAATAGCATCCGCGCCTTTTTTGCCCTTAAAAATCATTAGGAAAATAGCGTAAATCAGCCCCAAGAAAGAAGCAAAAATCAGCGTAGTAATTACACCTTCCCAACCGATAAGCGCGCCAATGCCGCCCATTAATTTAACGTCGCCGCCGCCCATTGCTTCTTTTTTAAACCACCAAGTACCGATAAGCGCAATCGCCAGCACGCCAAAAAGCCCCACTCCGGCCCCTAAAAGCGCCGCAAGTTCCTTCTGCCACCAGATACCCTCAAAATTGGGATTCAGCCACGCAAACGCTAAGCCAAGGCCGATAAGCCCCAGGGAAAAACGGTCCGGGATAATCATCAGTTCCAAATCAATGACGGACAAAATAACCAGCGCATATACCGCCGCCAAAACCACAAACGTCCACGGGGTCAGGCCATACCGCCAAACAAACAAAAAGGTCAGCACTCCCGTTAAAAGTTCCACCAGCGGGTATTGCACCGAAATAGGTTGTTTGCAGTTCCGGCATTTGCCGCGCAACCACAAAAAACTAAACACGGGGATATTATCATACCATTTAATATGTGCGTTGCACTTAGGACAAGCCGAAGGCGGCCACGCAATGGATTTCTCACGCGGAATGCGGTAAATGCACACATTTAAAAAACTGCCAAAAATTAAACCGAAGATAGCGGAAAAAACTAAAATCAAGGTTTCCATAACACTCCTTATACAAAAAAATCCCCCGCCCGTTTTAACAGGCGGAGGACAAAACTTAATGCATATTCCAAGGTTTACCGTAACTGTCTTCTTTATCGGTATTTACGAAGAAATCGCCGTAGCGCGGGTCGGCCGGGTCGCTTACATAGGCCCAACCGCCTGTTTTGGTAAAACACTCTTCAAAGTTTCCGGTAGAAACGTGTGAAGACGGCGGATAACCCGGCACGGTGGCCTGCGGAATACGCTCAATATACGCCGGCACTAAACTGGCCAAATTATCCGTAGGATACGTTCCTTGGTGTTCGCCGTAATAGGCGGCAATGGCACTGCGGACCTTAACCAATTTGTGCTTGGTGCTGCCCTCTTGGGCTTTGTGCACGAGCGTTAAGAATTTCGGCACCGTAAAGCCTAGCAGCAGGGCAAACACCACCACCGTAATCAAGATTTCCACGACCGTAAAACCTTTCTTCATACGCGCCCCTATTTAAAATTTAACGCCACCAAGGTAAACACTTTGGCATCGCCCAGCGTATTTTTAATGCTGGAATATTCATTGGGCTGGTGGGCCATATCATCCAGTTTAGAGAACACTACCACCGGGTAACCCGCGTTGCGCAAATACGCACCCACGGTGCCGCCGCCTACGCCCATAGCGCGCGGAGAGTTTTTATAAACCGTTTTGGCCGCAGCCTGCGTCAATTTGACGATAGAAGCGTTTTTATCCGTCGGCAACGAGGATTCGTTGATTTCCGTCTCCACCTTTACCGTTACTTTAAATTGCTTTTCAATGGCTTTTACCATTTTGGCAATTTCAGCCAAAACATCGGCATTTTTATAGCAAGGAAGTACGCGGCAATCCAAATAAAACACATCTGTACCCGGAATCGTATTTACGTTGGGCACATTGGCTAAACGTTTTGTCGGCTCAAAGGTGCAAGTGCTTTCAGGAGCAAACACCTTATCTTTTTTGTTGAAAATCTTATACAAATCGCCCAGTTTTACCACCAAGTGGGCCGAAGCCCGCGCCGCGTTGTTACCAAAGTGCGGAGTGGAAGCGTGGGTCTGTTTGCCCTGTACGGTAAATTTTACCCACAGCATATTCTTTTCGGCAATTTCCACCATTGTACCTTCCGGGTTACCGCCGTCTGGAACCAAGAAAGCATCCTCCTTGCCAAAGGTTTTGCCGTATTTCTTTAAAATCGCACGGATACCAAATTCACTGCCGATTTCTTCATCAGCATTTAACAAAAGGGCATAAGTGCACGGCGGGCGGACATTGCTTTCCATCATTGCTTTTACCGTCAGCAACGCGGACACCAACCCCTGTTGGTTATCTTCGGAACCGCGTCCGTAAATTTTATCGCCCTTTACCACGGCTTTATAAGGGTCGGTCTTCCACAAATTTAAATCGCCGGGAGGTACAATGTCCATATGCGCCATTACCCACAAGGTTTTCTTTTTATTTTCGCCGTAATATTTGGCAACAATGTTGGGGCGCACGCCGTCTTTGGCTTTGGGGTCTTTTACATTAATATAGTAGAGTTCGTCAAAATTCATTTCCTTCAAAACGGAAAACAGATACTCTGCTTTGGCATTTTCGCCGGGGCCGCCCGCGTGCGGCGATACCGCCGGGCAGGCAATCATATGGGTTTGCAAATCAATGACAGTCTGTTTATAGGAATCAATTTTTTTGAATAATTCTTTTTCCATTTTTTCCTCCGGTCCGTTCTTATAATGGATTGGGTACATCAATAAATTCTGTTTGCACGTCAAAGCGTTTGGCAATTAACTCCATTAAAGCCAAAACGCCAGGCTTTTCTGAATTGTAATGGCCCAAGGCCAAGCAATTAATATGCCCCTCACGGCACCACTCTTGGGCGGGCTCGTCCAATACGCCTGTAATATACAAATCTAAACGCTTTTCAATCGCCTGCGGGAGCATACTATACGCTCCGCCGCTCACAATACCAACCGATTCAATACGGTTCGTGCCAAACGGCAGGCGCACCGCCTTGGTTTGGCAATATGCTTCCAAGGTTTGGGCTACTTGGTCCAAAGTTTGCGGTTCGGGCAACACACCGCAAAAGCCAATCGTTTGCCCGTGATATACACCAAAAGGCTGTTCCCGCTGGGCACCCAATGCGCGAATTAAGCAAGCGTTGTGCCCCACTACGGGGTGTTTATCAAGCGGCAAGTGGTACGCCGCCAAATTGATATCGTTTTTGAGCAAAAAAGCAACGCGTTCTTTAAAAAGTCCCGTTACAGCCTGCTCCTGCCCCCACAAAAGCCCGTGGTGGACAAGAACCATATCTGCCCCGGCCTCTTTGGCTTGGCGGAATAACGCAAGTGAAGCAGACACTCCAAATACAATTTTTCCCACGCGCGGAGTCCCTTCCACTTGCAAACCGTTATGGCTCATATCCGGGATTTGGGCACTGTTCAAATATGTATCTAAGAAATGTAAAACGTCTTCGCAATTCACCATAGAATTATGTTATCATTTTATAAGATGAAAAAAATAGTTTTTTTTACTTTTTTTCTAATCTTTTTTTCCTCCTTTATCTATGGCAGCACTATTGCCACCGCTCCCTACCTGCCCGCACAGGCCGGGCCGCAGACGCAAAATGCCCCGATAACGGTGCAATATCCGCACGAGAAAATGACGGTAGCACGGGGAGCCAAAAAAATTTTTATCTTCGGGCAAGTCAATTTACCCGGAGCCTTAACGCTTGATATTAACGGTGAGACTGTCCCCTTGCACGACAACGGTGCCTTTTTGGCCTATTTGCCTGTGCAAAACGGAGAATTTGCCTTTGTGCTAACCGCCTGGAACGGCAAAGAAACCGTCCAGGCCGTACGCCGTATTACCGTGCCCGGGGCGGATATCAAAGACTTCTCCGCCAAGGCCGAGTTTGACCCCGAAGAAGTATTCCCGCAAACGCCTGTGGAATTACTGCCGGGAGATGTGATTGGCTTGTCCGTACGCGGAACACCGGGTGCGGAGGTAACTTATACGTTAACCGGATTAAATGATGCCAAAAATATGCCCATGAAAGAGGACGTTTCGTCCCCCGGTATGTACCGTGCTAAATATTTAATTGATGACACACAAAAGGCCAAAACCGCCAAGGTAATTTATAAAATGCAAAACGGTCCGGGCGAAACCGAGGCCAAAATTACGGCCCCCGCCAAAATTAAAGTGTTAAACAAAAAGGCTCCGTTTACCCGTGCCAAAATTTTATCTCCCGGGGTAAAACTGCGCAAAATTCCCACTCCAAGGGAAAACTTATATCCCTTTTACCGCGCATATGGCGAAGTGCTTATAAACGGGCGGTTAAACAAGCAATACCGCATAGCCTTAAACGAAAGCGAATCCGCGTGGCTGGAAGAAGAGAAACTAAAACCGCTCTCGTCCGCCGACTACAAACCCGGGAGAGTTACTTCGTTGCGCACGATATCCACGGACGAAAAAACGCGCCTGGTTTTTGTGGGTTCCCGCCAAGGGCCTATAAGCGTACACGAGTTTAATGACCGCTTGGAACTGACCTTTTACTATGTAAACGGGTTTGACGAAAATTTCAGTTTTGATACATTAAGCCCCATTGTGGACAGCATCACCTGGTCCCAACCCGAGCAAGACACACTGCTTTTTAAAATTTACTTCAAAAAAGGCACGCCCCTATGGGGACACTCGTATAATTTTGAGGAAAGCAACCTGCTGTTGGACTTAATCCACAAACCCGCCTTAACCCCCACTAAGGAACAGCCGTTAAAGGGGGCGCGCATTTTGCTGGATGCCGGGCACAGCCCGCGCCGCGCCGTACCTTACGACGGCGCCGTCGGTCCGACAGGCTATTTGGAATATGAGGCTAATTTGGCCCTGGCTAACGAATTGAAACCGCTTTTAGAAAAAGCAGGCGCCACCGTAATTATGACCCGCCACGGCAACAACCGTATGGGTTTACAGGCGCGTTACGAACTGGCCCTTGCCCAGCAGGCGCATATCTTTGTCAGCCTGCACTATAACGCCCTGCCGGAAACCATTAACCCTCTTTCACGCGCGCGCGGCTATTCGGTTTATTACAACTATCCGCACAGTTTTCAACTGGCCCAGGCCGTGTATGATTCTTACACACGAAATGTGCCGCTGCCGGATAACGGGATGATTGCCAACGATGTTTTGTTTATTCCGCGTATTCCGCAGATGCCGAGCATTTTGGTAGAAAGTGCCTACATTATTCTGCCCGAACAGGAACAAATGGCTAAAACCGCCGACGGGCGTGCGCCTTTGGTACAAGCCTTGTACGAGGGAATTTTGAACTTTTACGGTGTAAAACTACCCGTTAAAAAGAAGCCCACTCGCCGGAACTCGTTTAAAAAGCCGTCGCGCAAACTGGTTTTAAAATCCGGTAAAACAGGCAAATAAATTTTGATAGAAGATAACCGCCGGCACTAAAATTTGATATAGTTAAGTTGTCCTTAAAAATACCGGCCCGGGGCGGAAAGCCTCGGGCCGGTTTTTTGATTCCGTTTCGCAAGTTTCGTAATTTAAAACACTAGAACTGCAACATTTTTACATAGTCTTTCAGGCGTTTGTTAATGTCGCGCTTGGTTAAATTGGCCAGGCGGTCCACGCTGAAAGATTCAATCGTAAACGAGGCCATTACGTTGCCAATCATCATCGCGCGCTTAATGGCCTGCAAGGAATTCCAGTTTTTCAGGCTCGCCAAATAGCCAGTAAAACCACCGCCAAAGGTATCGCCCGCCCCGGTGGTATCGTGGACGTGCTCCAAGATAAACGGCGGCAACTGCGCAATGCCCTTTTTGCTTACCAGCATTGCTCCGTTGGACCCCAGTTTAATTACCACATATTTTACCCCTTGCGAGAGCAAAATCTTGCCGGCTTTAATCAGGTTGTATTCGCCCGTTAATTGGCGCGCTTCGGTTTCGTTTAAAAAGAAGATATCTATCTTTTTGACTACTTCCAGCAGTTGCGCTTTTTTAGACGAAATCCAATAGTTCATTGTATCGCACGCCACCAAACGCGGGTGCTTGACCTGCTTTAAAACAGACAGTTGGAGTTCCGGGTCAATATTAGCCAAAAACACAGCCTTGGCGTTCTTCTGCTCGTCGGTTAATACCGGGTTAAAATTTTGGAATACATTTAAATCCGTAAACTTGGTTACAGCCGTATTAAAATCTTTATCGTAACTGCCGCCCCAATGGAACGTTTTTCCCTCTTTTACCTCTAAACCGGAAAGGTCCACCCCGCGTTTAACAAAAGGGGCGCGGTCCGTGGAAGTAAAATCCGTTCCCACCACGGCCACCACGGACGGATTGGAAAAATAACTCGCGCAGACGGAGGCATAACTTGCCGCCCCGCCCAACACGCGCTGTACGCTTCCGTTGGCGTTTTCTATCGTATCAAAGGCTACTGAACCTACTACCAATACATCATTTTTCACGGGTTAATCCTGTAAGAAAGTTTTAATTTCCACTTCGTTATTGAACTGGTCAAAAAACGCCTTTTGGGCCGTTTCCATTTTGGTTTCCATTAATTGCAGGGCAAAATCGGCGCGGTTCTTGTCAAAATTCTTCATAGAGCCGTGCTGTGTTTTATAAGCATATTTAATTTCTTCGGGCGTTAATTTATAAAAGGAATACAGCACTCCGCGGAAGCGGTCCGCCATTTTACCTTTGCGCAACTGCGCCTCAAACTCGGCCGGGGTTAAACCCAAAGTACGTTTGAGTGCATACTCATATGCAGTCTTGCTGAAATAACCGTTCTGCGTAAAGAAAGGAGAGTTTTTAATATCGTAGGCTACTTCGTAATCGGACACAGCCAATTCCGATTTTTGCGCGGCCTGGTTCAATACTTCTTCGCTGATAAGCGCGGCCAACATCTGCTGGCGCAAATATTTCATTGTATCCTCGTCCACGTCAATACCTTGGTTACGCAAGGCACGGGCGCGGTCCTCCGCCACGCGGTAGAGTTGGCGGTAAGTAATATCCTCGGAACCGACTTTGGCGGCGGTACTGCTGAAATTACCGCGGCGGTAGGCATCTGCCCCTAAATACACAATGCTTCCTAAAAAGAAAGCCAACGTAACAATGAGAATAATTTTTTTATGCTTAATCAGAAACGAAATCATATGCAAAACTCCTGTTGTTATTTAGATTCTTCCTCGTTTTCTTCGTCCTTGCCGGCGGCTTCGTCCTCTGCTCCGCCAATGGTGCATTGTCCGTCAATGCGCCCGCCTTCTTCCACAATCATTTTTTTAGCGCGGATATCTCCTTTAATAGAAGCCGCAGAAGAAATTTCCAGCATATCGGCGCACACATTACCTTCAATCACACCGCCGCAAACAATAATTTCCGCCGTTACATCACCCACAATTTTGCCGTCCGTACCCACAATAACGTGGCGGGCATTATCCACAGAGCCTTCCAAGGTGCCGTCCACGCGCAGAGACCCCTGCACGCTTAACGTACCTTGAAAATAACACTCCGCACTGACGACGGAAAAATGTTCACCGGACGAAAAATCTGAATCCTTCTTCAAAAACCCCATAAACTCCTCCTAGAATTATTTAAAATAGTTACGCGGATTGACGGCTTGTCCGTCTTTCCACACCTCGTAATGCAAATGCGTGCCGGTGGAACGTCCGCTAGAACCCATAGTGGCGATTTTATCACCGCGCTTGACCACATCACCCGCCTTTACGCGAATACCCGTGGTGTGGGCATAAAGCGTGGAATAACCAAGCCCGTGGTCCACCAAAATAGCCTGTCCGTAACTGGGAACCCACCCGGCGTGGCGCACCACACCGTCCGCAGTAACCACAATCGGGCTGTCGGGCTTACCCGCAAAATCAAGTCCGTTATGACGTTTGGTACTGCGGTGTCCGAACGGGTCCAAGCGGTAGCCGAAACCCGAACTGATACGGGCAGAAGACGGCCGGATAGAGGGCGTAGAGTTCAATCCCTCGCGGCGGTTGGCAAAGTACCAAGCAATCTCTTGGAACGAAGCCAAACGCGTTTTGGCCGCATCTTCAATCACATCAATATATTCCCCAAACTCATCTGCGTCCAACTCGGTTAAATCTTTATCCCACATTTCCTTAAAGCGGGCATTTTCTTTTTCTTTGGCGGCTTCCCACCCTTTGGGTAAATTGATAAACTTCCCGCCGGGCATACCCAGCATTTGCCGCATTTGCGTATCGGTGGTGCGGGTAAGGTCCAGGTATTTGCGTCCGCGTTCCAACTCGTCGGCAATGAGTTTCATTTTTACACGCATTAAATTGTTTTCGGCCTTGGTAATATTATAGTCGTATGTGCGGATAAAAAAAACAAAACCGCACAAGGTAATTACCAGCCACAGCACAAACACCAACACAAGCGTAAGCACGCGCACTTTAAATTTTTTAGAGGCCCCCAGGCGAGGCATTATCAAAATGTCCACCCGTTCCCCCAGCGCACGCACCAAATGATTGATTAATTTACCCATCTTTTGTATTCTATCATATACGGAGCCCGCACGGGCAGATTTCAATGCTTTAAGGAGAAAAAGATGAAAAAGATATTTTTGGTACTGGCATTAGCCCTTTTGGCCGCCGCTTGTATGCGCTTGCCGCAGGTGCCGACGCTGGGAGAGTTCACTTTACCCATTTCCGGGCAAAAAACCGAGTGGACCTCTACCGATTACGAGGGGAAACCCGTCTTAATCGTATTTATGGGGTCCTGGTGTCCGTATTGCAAAATGGCTATGCCGTTTATTGATGCCGCCAATGAAAACTTTGGCGGGCAAGTAGAAATTGTGGCTGCTTTCTTAGATGATACCCCCGAACCCGTAGCCAAAGCGGTAAAAGAGCATAATTTTAAAACAAAAGCACTCTATAATGCCGGGAATATTGCCGAAAGTATGGAAGTAAGCGGTCTCCCGCACGTAGTGATATTTGACAAAAAGCACAATGCCGTAAAAATGTGGGAAGGATTTTCCCCCAGTTTGGGACAAGAAATACACGATTATTTAAAGAAAATCAGCAAATAACCCTCACCCGCCGCAATCCGGCGGGTATTTTATAGGAGACAATATGGAAATTTTGTGCGTTATTTTGGTGCTGGCCTGCTTGGGGCTGTTTATTTGGTTAGCCATCGTGCAGGGCAACGTAAGCGACCTCGCTTGGAAAATCGGTAAACTGGAAAAGAAACTGGCGGAATTACAAACCAACAAAGAATTTACCAAAACCAGTAACGAGACCGTTCAACCGGCTCCGTTACCGCCCGCGCCTGTGGCAGAAAAGCCAACCGACACGGTGGCTCCGCAAGAGATAATCCCTAAACCCCAAAATGAATTTACCATTGTAAAACTATTTTCTTGGATTGGCGGCTTCGCCCTGCTGCTTGCGGCAGGCTTTTGGGTAAAATATGCTCTGGAAAATAACCTCATCTCGCCGCAAATGCGTATCGGCGCGGGGTTACTCTGCGGGCTTGCCCTGTGGGTGTGCGGGCTACACCTTAAAAACCCAGGTTATAAAACCACGGCCAATACCCTTTGCGGCTGTGGGTTAGCCATTTGCTACCTGATCGTTTTTGCGGGACACGCGCTGTATCATTTATTTGGTTTGCCTTTTACCTTTGGGCTAATGGCGTTTACTTCCTTGGCTGCCTTTGGCACCGCCTTTTATAAGAAAACAGCCTACTTGGGCATCCTCGCCCAAATCGGCGCGTTTTTAACGCCGTTTTTATTCTCCGCATCCAACCCCAATTTGCCCTTATTGCTTGTTTACTTTGTTGGTGTAAACATAGCCGCTTTGGGCACGGCCTACTTACAAAAATGGAACAAGCAATTCATCGTTTCCGCTATCTTTACGGCGTGCTGTTTGCTGACGGTTCTTGCCGATATAGATACCCCCGGCGCGCAAACGAATTTAATCGCCGGCTTTATTACGCTGTTTGCCTGTTTTTATACGGTTGGGGCCGTGCTGTTAAAAGACAGCCGCATTTTAACTGCGGGCTTTATCGCTCTTACCGTTTGTCTGTTTACCTGTCCGGACAAACCCGGGGCACACCTTTCGGCAGTAGTGGTATGGACCGCTATCACCCACCTGCTTTTTGCCGCAGTGCCCTTTGCATTTCAAGAGCGTTTTGCTACGGACAAACTGGCGTGGGGAACCGGATTGCTTGCGGGCGTTTGCCTGTGCTGCTTTTTACAACACCGTTTGGACCTGTCTAACGGACTTATTCCGTGGATTTTTTCCGTCATTTATAGTGGCTTAACGGCCTATGTGTGGCATTGGGACACGCTGGGCAATGAACACCAAAACAAACGGCTGGCTTGGATACTTGGAACGGTTGTCCTGTTTTTGACATTTGGAATTGCCTCCCAGTTTGAAAAAGGTTGGCTGACCGTGGTACTTGCCTTGGAAGGGTGTGGGCTTATATGGCTCTACCGCCTGCTTTATGTAAAAGCCTTGATAGGCTTTGGCAAGTGGCTTTTAATCGCCGCCACGGTGCGCTTGGTCTTAAACCCGGCGGTATTAGATTACTATACGACCAGCAGCATTTGGAACTGGTTTTTGGCTACTTACTGCGCTTGCGCGGCCGCTATGTTTGCGGCGGCCAAGGGTTGGCCACAGCCTGAAACGGGCCACACCCGCGCGCTTTTACAAGGGCTTGGCGGACTTATTTTATTTGTGTTGCTTAACATAGAAATTGCGGTGGCATATTCCAACGGAGGAATACTGCATTTTGATTTCTTTGGCGAAGTTTCCGCCGCCGCGGCCTACACGTTGGCTTGGGCGTTAAGCGGTGCGCTGTGCTTGTGCTTTGCACTTAAACAAAAGGGCACTTGGCTGACCAAATCCGGCCTTATCCTTATCGGTGTGGCCTTAGCCAAACTGTTTTTATGCGACGTGTGGAAACTATCGTTAGGGGCACGGATTATCACGCTTATTGGCGTAGCACTCGTACTGCTAGCGATGTCTTTCCTCTACCAGCAAGTGCGGCTAAAAATAATGCAAAAATAAAAATATAATTTTAACAGGAGTTAAGTTGATGAAAAATTTTTATAAAAGAGGACTTGCTATTCTTGCGCTGGCCTTTCTAATGGCACCCATTGGACAAGGTAAAAATAATACGCCAGCGGCACAGCCCACCAAGTTAGAGATTTCTATGTTGCAAGAGTTGGAGAAAGATTCCCTTTCCTTGGCAAAAATGAAGCAATACATACAAATGGGAGCAAGATTAGAAGTAAAAAATGAAAAAGGCAGCACTCCCCTAATATTGGCCGCCTATAATGGAAATTATCCGATAGCGCTTTATTTGGTTAAAAAAGGGGCTAATGTAAATGCGGTCAATAACAACGAGGACACACCTCTTATATTAGCAGCAAGCCATAAACATTCTTGTGTAAAAGAACATATTGATTTAGTTAAATTGCTTGTGGCAAATGGAGCAAACATAAATTACGATTCCGGACAGGGCTTTTCCGCCTTAGGACGCACAAGTTATACCGGGCACGTGGAAATAGCCAAATTTTTAATTAATAACGGTGCAAAAGTAAATGCTGGGGAAATTTCCCCTCTATGGTGGGCGGCTTTTGCTGGCAATTTAAGAATGATGGAAGATTTAATTCAATATGGTGCGGATATTAATAAAAAGGGTCTTATCAACAACCAACAAGTTCCTCTAACTTGGTGGGCAATTATGAACAAAAATATTCCGGTTCTCTCTTTCGCGCTCAATCACGGAGCAAACCCAAATGTTTTTTTTGAAGAAGAGCCCTTACTATTTACAGCCATTTTGGAAAAACAATGGAAGGCGGTTGAACTATTGGTTTTAGCAGGAGCCAATGTAAACACAAAATACATAGGCGATACGCCACTTATGTTTGCTGTTAGAACGGGAAACCTAACTCTAATGAAATATTTGATAGAACACGGCGCAGATGTAAATCTGTGTGATGATAACAAACAAACCCCTTTATTTTATGCAAAAAATTCTACACTTGCCAATTATTTAAAAGGGAAAGGGGCAACCCTTACCTGTTCAACTTTCAAATAGCAAAGTGGGCCCGGAGCAAATGCCCCGGGCCTTTTTATTATTTAACCAAATAACAATTATAACCGCTTTCGGTGGAGCAGGTTTCTGCTTCGCTGTTTGTCAGCCCTTTGCAAAAGGTGTTGCCCGCCGTATTGCCCTTAGCAGTGTGGCAATAAAGGCCTTTCCCCGGTAAAACAATAAGCCATCTTCCGCTATATTGCCGACGGCTAATATGCGGCACTCCGCCCGCGCCAAAATGATATGTAAAATTTTTAGTAGTATATTGCGTTCCGGCCGTATTTCCCGTACCGGGAAGTGTAATATCCAAATCACTATAACTGGTGGCATAACTGCCGTTTGCCATTTTATAGACTTCCTGTGCCTGATAAATAGACTTTCCCACCGCCAGGGCTTCCGTCCAACGGCTTTTTTCTACGGCTTTTTCGTACTGTGGCACAGCAACAGCCGCCAAAATGCCAATAATCAATACCACTACCAACAGTTCAATGAGGGTAAAACCTTTCTTCATATTTTCTCCTTTTGTTTTTGGAAAAAATATAACAAAAACGGCTGTTATATTTGAGCCATTCCGAGTAACCCAAATACAAACAGCCGCGGTTTATTGCCACCCGAAGGCGGCAATAAACACTCGGCACAAAACCGCCGGGTAATTAGTCCGGCCATCTTGCGCCTAAATCGGCTGTTTTTGGACTCGGAATGTGCATTTTTCAATGCTCGCCGTATTCTGCATACGGTTCCAAAAACAGATTAAATTTTTGAACCTTTACAGGCTTTGTGCAACCATTTAATTATAACAAAAAGCCACGGGTAATTTGCGGATCTTCCATACACAAATAAACGTGCGCTTTGGGAAATGCCTTGCGCAGCAGCGGCACTAAAAAGCGGTATGCTTCCACGCGCTGACCGTCGCCATAGCGCATTTTCCCGTCAAAATCCAGCAGGAATTCCCCGTCCAAAATCGTATTGTCCGGAAAGCGGTTTTCCACCATTTTTTTAAGTTCCCGGCTAAACCGCAAGGTTCCCACGCTAATCCAAGCCACCTTATCATTAGGCAAAACGTCGGCCATTTCCTGTACGGTGCGTGCATAGTCCGGCTGGTATCCGTCGTAAATAACGACCGGGTCAAAATGAAAACCCAACCGGTACCCGGCCCGGGCCACTTGGCTGGCCGCCGCCAAACGCGCGGATAATTGGGGCGTAAAATGTTCGGCATAGTCCGTAATTTTAGCGGAATTTACCGACCACGAAACCACCACATTTTCGCATCCGCCCGCTTGCAACAGGCCGCCAATATTCACACTCTTGGTTTTAAATTCAAATTGCAAGTGCGGGCGCGCACGGAAGAACGGCACAATTTTTTGGGAATACCGGGTTAAATCATCAAACACCAAGGAATCGGTAAACTCCCCACTGCCGATACGGGGACGGTCAAACGGCCCTTTGTTAAAAGATGCCCCGTCAATTTTTGCCAAAAATTCCTCCACATTGGCCGGGAGTAATACTGCGTGCAAATTTTGGTATTGCTGTAAAAAGCAATATTCACACTCAAAACGGCACCCAAACCCCAAATTAATTAAATTGTAGCCACACCCCGCCGCCGTACACGAACACGGACAAGGCTTTAAAAAATCGTACTTTTCGCGGTGGATAAATAAAGTTTCCAAACGCTTGGAAAAGTTGGGGCTGCCCACTTGGGTTTTTCCGTCCGTTTCCTTAAAGTCGGCTTTGGGAAAAGCGGCCCGCGCCCGGTCGGCCAATTCACTATCCGCTACCGATTTTTCAATATAGACGGTTTTAGGATAAAAGGGACGGACGGTTAAGTCCGCCCGCAAGGCCGGGTCTAACTCCAATTTAGGCAGGTAAAACCGGTTTTTGGGTGCGGCCTTAAAATTGACGGGATACCGCCGAGCCAAGAGTTGTTTTTTGACTCCTTCAAAAGTTAAATTTTTTTGTGCCGGCACGACCGCTTGCGGGTCCGCATTTTCCCTTTTGCAAATTTCATACACCAGGCGCGTTAATTCACGCAGTTTATTGACACCCAAGGCGGGCAAAAGAGTCAGTAAATATTTTTCTATTTCATCAGGCAGGTACACGTTTCTCCCTCCAAATATAATAATTGCTGTGCGGATAATACCACCTCGGCGCCCAATACATTTTGGCGCACCTGTTCGGGTTTTCTGGCCCCCAAAAGCACGCTGGTTGCCCCGGTAGCCAAAGCCCACGCACCGGCCACCGCACCGGGCGGGACACCTAATTCTTGGGCTATATTTTTTACGCGCAAAACAGTTTTATTGGCTTCCTCAAAAGCGGAACCGCGGTAACATTTATAAAAATAATTGCGGGCATCTGCACGGCGGAAATTGGGGGCTTTTTTATATTTTCCGCTTAATATCCCCCCGCATAAAGTGCCATAGCCGATAAAACCTGCGCCCAATTCACGACAAGCGGAAAAAACACTTTCGCCTTTTTGCGGATGCAAAAGAGAATATTCGTTTTGCACGCTGACAACAGAAGCCTGCCCACAGGCTTGGCGCAAGTCATCTGCCGAAAAATTACACACGCCTATATGGCGGATTTTACCTTGCTCTTGCAATTTAGTTAAGGTTTCCAGAGCCGATTCTAGCGGGATTTTTGGGTCTAAATAGTGAATTTGATACAAATCTAAATAATCGGTTTGTAAACGGGCAAGCGAAGTTTCCAATTGGCGGATAATGGTTTGCGGGGATAAGTCGTGGTCCGTCCAAGAACCGTTTTTGATAAGGCCGCATTTACTGGCCAACAGCACTTGCCGTCTGCGCCCTTTTAATGCGCGCCCGAGCAAGACTTCACTTTCGCCATAAATAGGAGCGGTGTCCACCCAATTAATGCCTGTGTCTAGCGCAGCGGACACGGTGTTTACCACATCCTGCTCGTCCGTTATCCCCCAATCTAACCCGCCGCCAAAAGCCCAACCGCCCAGGCCCACAGCGGAAAGTGATAACTCCGTTCGTCCCAAGCGGTTGTATTTCATAAAGCAATCAATACCGGCCGGTTATGCTTGCGGCATACCGAAACTGCCCATCGCCTGGGCGGCCATACCTTGACTATCGCGTACGGCTTTATTGATAACGGCCTTCAAATCTTCGGCGATTTCGGCTTCTCCAAAGTTTTTAATAAGCGCATCCACGCGCACTTCTTTTACTTCCTGTGAGCCGGAAATAGTTACTTCAAACAAATGGCGCGGGCTATCCACTTTAATTACCATATTGTCCAAGCGTTTTTTGATTTCTTCCATTTGGCTTTTAAGTTTCCACAAATCTTTTAATTGTCCTAATTTATCAAACATAATCTCTCCTTCTAATTTTTTATATTGTAACTTTTATAAGTCCGCCGCCGCAAACGTACGCACAAAAACAGCACTGCACCGGACGGTTCTACCGGGGAAAATTTTTTCCGCCGCCCGGCGGTAAATATCCAACTGCAAACGGTATTTTTTTTCTAATAACTGCGGCTCTTGCCCCGGCTTAACCTTATCCGTTTTGTAATCTACAATCCACACGCGGTTGTCTGCCGTTGTTAATACGGCATCCATTACGCCGGATTCTACTTCGCCGTTTTCTTCCAAGTACGAAAAAGGCATCTCACACCCCAACACCCGGCACGCGGAAAGTTCGGCAAATAAAGAACTCTGCGCAAACGGCAACAATACTTCCCGCGCCTCGTTGGCTCTGTGTGGTGCGGCGCATTTGACGCAAGCCAATGCAACAGCCTGTTCGGGCATTTGCTTTTGCGAAAGCATTAATTCCAATGCCCGGTGGCACACCGTACCCAACTCCGCCCCGGCGCGCTGTTCCTCGGTCAGCAAATTAAGGTCAGCCAATTCGCTGGGAGCGCGCAACTGGTCCTCACTTATCCACTTTTGGTAACGGGCCTTGCGCGCGTCATATGCCGCGCGCCAACGCACAATATCCTGCTCCGCGCCTTGGCTGGCGGCACTTTCGTTATGACGGTAACGGAAATTTTCCGGAAGTTCATATGCCTCATAGCAAACAGGAACGGTTAATTCTCCGTCCGTCAATGTTCTGGGCAAGGGTTCCCCGTCCGGGAAGAGGCCCGCCGACACGAACGGAGCCGCCGCTTTGGCGGCATCTTTGCGGGCATCAGCAATTAAAAGCATTTTTTCCCGCGCACGTGTTAAAGCCACATACAGAACACGGACTTCTTCACACTTGCCGTGCTTTTTTTGTTCTTCTTCCAAAAAGGCTAAATTCACATCGCAAATTTTTCCCACACGCAGGCCGTGCATATTATACTGCCAGGAAAAAATATGCTTCACCGGGTCAGCAGACGAGGAGGAATCTTTTTTCGTCATATCCGCCAAAATGACCACAGGAAACTGCAACCCCTTGGACTTATGTACCGTTAAAACAGATACGGCATCCAACGCATCATCAGCGGTGGAAGCAGCCAAACGGTCGGGATGTTCCTCCAACAGCGTTTGCACATCAGCCAAAAATTGCGAAAGGGAAGCAGGCCCGTCCGCCGCATATCCGTCCGCCAGGCCTGCCAAACGTTTTAGATTTCCCAGTGTCCGCTCGCCCTCGTAGGCGGCCACACACGCTTCGGGCAGAAAAGTGTCTTCCAAAATATCGGTTAAAAAATCTTTTAGCCCCCGGCGCCCGGCCAAACGGCTGTATTTGTTCAAAACGGCAAATGCGCGGGCCAGTTTTTCTTCGGTTGGCCTAGCATAGAGGGAAAATTCCCCGCGCTTGGCAACTTGGTACAATTCCTCATCTGTAAACCCGAACAGCGGACTGCGCAGAGCACCCGCTAACGAAATTTTATCCTCCGGGTCCGATACGGCGCGTAAAAAGTTCAAAAAGTCGCTCACTTCCTGCTTGCGGTAAAACTTTTTGTCCGTTTCCACATTAAAAGCAATACCGCGGCGGCGCAGAGCCTCGGTATAGGGTGTGGCGGTGGTGGCGGCCCGCGTGAGCAGCGCAATATCCTTCAACTGCAATTTGTGCCCGTCAGCCAAGGTCAAAACCCCTACATTTTGACTAATCCAATCCGCCATACGTTCGGCCTGGTTATCGCGGAAGTCGTCCGCTGACGGCACCTTTTCCCCTTCGGGCGCAGGCACAAAAATCCATTGAACAGCCCCGTTGCGCAGCGTCTTGCTGGTGTAAATGGGCACATAAGCAGGCTGAAAAGCCGTTTGCTGAATCATCGCGCGGGAACAAACGGAATTGGCTGTTTCCACAATTTCGGGTGTGCTGCGGAAATTCTCCTGCAAAAAGCACTTCTCGCCGCCTTGGCGCAAAATCAAATCGGTAAACAATTCGTATGCCGTAATATCCGCCCCGCGAAAACGATAAATAGATTGTTTCGGGTCGCCTACGACATACAATTTCCCCGGCTCCAACCGCACATCCTGCCAGCGGGAAGCGTGCCTGTTTTTAGCCTCGGCCAAAAACAGCAACAATTCCCCCTGAACCGGGTCGGTGTCTTGAAATTCATCAATAAACAGCACATCAAATTTGGCTTTTAACTGCTCCCGCACAGACGGGTTTTGCAAGAGTAAATTGCGGGTTTTCACAATCAAATCGTCAAAACTAAGCAACCCTTCCCGCGCATAATCCTGGCGGATAAGGGCCGTAATGTCCTTGACCAAGTTATACGCGGACAGGAAAACATACTGTTTTTCGGGTGTGGTTTTACCCGCAAAATCAATAAGCGAGCAAGCCTCCTCAAAAGATTCGTCATCCCAACCTTTGGCTTGGTCCCCCGAATTTAGTTTCACATATTCGCCTGCGGGAGCCGAAAAGGTTTCCCCTTTCAAAAAAGCGGCTGTTCTTTTTAAGGATTCCGCCGCCCACACAAGCATTTTTTCCACTTTGCGGGGTTTCTTTATTTCCGCCGAAAAGGACTCCGCCATTTCCTTAGCGCGGGAGGATTTTTCCAGGCACGAGGCCGCCAGTAAATTTTGGTGGGCATAATAATCGTAAGATTCTATTTTGCCGCTGCACAGTTCCGCCGCGAAGTCTTTTAAGTCTGGTAAGGAAATTTCCCCCAACACCTGTTTCCATTGTGCGGCACGCGGAGCATTAAGGCCCAGTTCGCTATCCAAAAAAGCGTTCCAGCGGGCATTAAACAGTTGTGCGGCCTTTTGCCCCGCATCTATTTGGGCATTGGGCGAAAGCCCGGCTTCCAACGGGAACGATTTTAAAATATCCGCGCAAAAACCGTGAATTGTACCGATAGAAGCCCTGTCCAAACGCGAGAGCGCGGCTTCGGCACGCTGTACCAAATCTTCGCGTTGCACCTCCGGGAAATACTCCCGCAAAAGTGCCAGCGTACTGTCTTGCTTTTCTGGTTGTACACCGTCCGTTTTTTGCGGAGTTTCTTCCGCTCCTTGCTGTTCCCGGTCTATTTCTTTTTTGACGGCAGCCACCAAATTTTGCAGTTTGGCGACAAAGCGCGTTTTAATTTCGGCGGCGGCTTTTTCGGTAAATGTCAGCGCTACCAATTTTTCAACCGGCGTATTTTGCGCCAGCACCGCCAAACACAGGCGGTCAATCAGCAGGGTGGTTTTTCCTGTGCCGGCGCCGGCCTCCACCACAATATTTACGCCCATACGCGTTTGCGCTTTCAAACGGTCCTCGGTAAAACTCATTTAATCGCCTCCTGTAATGATTTATAGGCCGCACTCTTACGCGCCCGCAAAAGTGATTTGAAACTATCCCGGCGGCACAACGCGGCATACGGACAATATTGGCATTTTTTCTCTTTATCATCCGGATTGATAAAGAAAATTCCGTTTTTCACATAATCTGTCAGCAATACCAAAAACCGGCACGCACGCGGCAAAACATCTTCAAACGCGGCGGGAGGTAAATCGCTCCGGTGGTATTTGGGGCCAATAGCCAACAGGCAAGACCCAGCCGACCCGTATCCTTTCAGTTCCTGCATTTGGCGCGCAAGCAATACATACACAAAGGGCTGAAAAATCAAGTGTTTAAAAATATCCGAAGCCAAATCTTTCGTACCCTTGCGGGAAGATTTATAATCGTCAATGCGGAAAAGTTTATGCTTTTCATCCACGTCCACACGGTCAATAATTCCGCGCAAGCGCAAAGGTAATGCGGCAGAAGGCTCCAACGAAACGGGAATTTCAAACTTAGCGGGTACAAAATCGCCTTGGTCGTGCAAATCATCCAGTACGAAATTTCCCAATAACTCTTTAATATTTTGCAACAAAAGTTCCCACACCACGGGATAAATACCGAATTGGCGGTAACTGTCCGCGCCGTAATGTTTTTCAACCGCTTGGTTTAAATACTCCAAGGCGGCTTCATCAAACAATTCGTGAGTGAGGCCGCGCTGATACAGGTCCTCGTAAAAATCCTTTAAAATTTCGTGATAAACGGTACCGCGCAAATTGGGCGGGAGTTCCTGGCGGCTTAACGGCTCGTCCTCTTGGCGCAGTTTAAGTCCCTTTTCAAAAAAGATACGCATCGGGCATTGGCCTAACTTTTGCAAAGTAGAAGGAGAAAAGCCCAATTTATTTTCTTGCGCAAAAATCTCCGCACCGCTCGTAATCACGCCATCATAGGCATTTAACGGACCGTTTTTAGACAGCCCTGCCGAAGCGGCCAACGAATCCGCAATTCCGGGAGTAAGCATTTGCGCAAGGGTATATTTTTTAGCCGCATTTTCCGGGGTAAAAATAAAAGTATAGGAAAGTTCCTTCGGGGTGAGAAAAGGCTCCGCCACCGCGGATAACTTTTCAGACAGGCGGCCGCTGACACGCAAGGTGTCTTCCCCTTGCCAGTTTATAAGCGTGGCACGGGCCAGTTCAGCCAAATAAACGGACGGAGAAATTTCTTTTCCATCGGCGCCGCGCCGTGCAGAAAGCGCGTACAATTTTTCTTGCGCCGCCGACGACGACGCAAAAAAGAAAAGTTTTTCCTCATCTCCTCTATCTAAACTTTGGTTAATCCAGTAACCCAACACATCACGCAAAATATAGCGGTGATAATCACGCAAAACGGGGTCCTCGGGCATTAAAAGCGGAAAAACTTTATCGTTTAGCCCCAGCAAAAATACGGCCTTAAACGAAAGTCCGCGCGCACGCACGGCATCCGTAAATACTACTCCTCCGCGGACTGTTTCGGCTTCGTTAAATGTAAGCCCGCGCACCGCGTCGGACAATTCTTCCAAAAACTCGCCAGCCTGCGCCAGCGGACGCAACACACGGTATGAGGCCAAACTTTGAATACGCTCGCATACCGCGTGATAAATTTCCGCATCCTTTCCTTCAAAAACGGCTGTATCAGTCAGTTCTTCCAGCAAGACCAAGGCTTCCTGCGACAAAACGCCCCACTCCCCCGCACGGTCTAATTGTTCCAAGCGGTTTTTGATATGCGTAAGCCACGCTAAAAACTCCGGGTCATAATTTTTAGTTTGCGGGAGCAAATCCTGCCATTGGTTAAAATCGCGGTTTACCAGAGAGCGTGAAATGAGCGCGCGCCATTTATTTTTGGAAGAGTGTTTAAAGTATGGCGAGGACACCAAAGATAACACCAAATTACGTTCAAAACCATTTTGCGCCAAAGCAAACAAATTCAAGCAAAAAACTCCCAACGAATAATGCGTAACCGGGTACGAAAAGGACGCATTTAACGGAATACAATTTTGCTTGAACACGCGGCGGAGTTCATCTTGGTATGGAGTTACCGTGCGGGCGATAACCGCAATATCCGCAAAAGAATAGCCGTCCTTTTCCACCAGACGCAAAATTTCTTTGGCGGTAAAAAACAACTCGCCGGAAGCATCGGCCGCACTCACAATTTGCAACCCGGGGGAGGGTACTCCTTCCCCGGCAGAAAAAATGCTCTGCGCCGCTTTTCCCAATGCGCCAAAATCTCCCGTTTCCACATTTTCCCCGCCGGAAGATAACCAGTTCGTTTCAAAAAATTTCCGGGCAAAGCGGTATGCCGGGTGGTTCATATACGGCGCAAAAATAGCCCCCGGATAATGCCCGCGCAAACGGTTTACTAATTCCAACTGCCGGCCGGGCATATCGTAAAAACCATAAAATACAATTTGCTTAAATCCTTTTAAAAAGACGGATTTTTCCACTTGTGAAAGCGCCCGCTCAAAAGCCGCCTGATAGGGACGGTAACCCGGCACCTCTTGTTGGGCTTGCAAATAGCGGCGATAGAGACGGTTTAGCCAAGCCAGGCGCTCCTTATCCGTTTCCAAGGCGCCGTCGTCCGAGGTGCGCAAATATTCATCTATCACATCAGGGCAAGCCAAGGAATCTTCCAAATCGCGAAGAGAACTTTTCACCGCCTGCACAAATCCGCGCGAAACAGGATATCGGTTTAACCCTGGCTCCTGTAATAAGTTCTTTATCAAAAAATCGCGCAAATTATCTTGCGGCAGGAGCGGCAAGGTTTCGCCGGGGGCCTCGCTATCCAGAACGGACACCAATGCACCACCCGTCATAAAATGAATATTAGCCGCCGCGCCAAATTCCCGCGCTAAGCGTTTTTTTAACTGGTTGGCCACCAAGCCGGAAGAACAAATCACCAGCCACGGAGCCAACATATCCGCACGTTCGGCACGGACGTAACGGACAAAAGCATTTTCCAACGAAATGTAATGGGCGTAAAAGAGTTTCATAAAATTGTAAAATAGAGATATTATTTTATCTTACATTTTTGGAAGCAAATATGAAAACGCTTATTATCGTACGCCACGCCAATGCGTTATCCGGTTGGGAAGCCCGAGTAAATACCGACGCGGAACGCCCCCTTTCACCCGAAGGCATACAAAAGGCCAGCAAAACAGCCCAAGCCTTAAAAGCCCGAGCAATTGCGCCGGACATCATTTTAACAAGTCCTCTTTTGCGCGCGGTACAAACGGCTGAAACCATATCGCAAACCATAGGCGGACAAATTTCCAAAGAAACTGTTTTAAACGGTCTGCACGCAGACCGCGAAGTGTGCGAATTTTTAGCAAACCAAATGCAGGAGCATAATACGGTAATCGCCGTGGGGCACAACCCCAATGTAGCCTATGTGTTGCATTTATTTAGCAAAGAGATACACCATTTTGCACCCGGTTCCTTTGCTGTGCTGAATTTTGAAAATCCGCACCGCCCCCAATTAACCTATTTCGGAGAATAATCTATGACTATTTTTGATGCTGTTTTACTAGGCCTTTTACAAGCCTTAGGAGAATTTTTACCCATTTCCAGTTCGGCCCATTTAGCCCTGCTACCGTATTTTCGCGGGATGGAATATCAAGGACTTGCGTTTGACGTAATGCTCCACGCGGCCACGCTGCTCGCCGTACTTTTGTACTTTGCCAAAGATTGGTTTGTGCTCATTAAAGACGGACTTACCCGTCCTACCACCCAGGAAGGGCGCAAATTATGGTATTTAGCCGCCGCCACAGTGCCTGCCGCCATTGCCGGACTTTTGCTAAATGATTTAGCCGAAAACACTTTTAGAAACCCGCTGATGATAGCCGTTTGCTTAATGGTGTTTGCTGGCTTGCTCGGTTGGGCTGATAAAAAGGGGCGCAAAAATCCCGATACACCCATTTTATTTAGTACGCTAATGATTATCGGTTGTGCACAAGCACTGGCACTTATGCCCGGCGTATCACGCAGCGGCATTACCATTACGGCGGCACTCCTGCTGGGCTTATCCCGAAGCACCAGCGCCCGGATTTCCTTTTTGTTATCCACCCCGATTATTGGGGGGGCAACTTTACTAGAATTGCGCCATTTGACCCCGGCAGATTTTAATATGCCGCTTTTATGGGGCTTTGTCAGCGCATTTTTAGGGGCCTTACTCGTTATCGGCTGGTTGATGAAATATATCAAAACGCACAGTTTTAATGTGTTTGTTTATTACAGGCTGATTTTAGGCTTGGTAATTATAGCGTTTTACTTTTGGAAATAGTACAAAAAGGGCGGGTATAAAAACCCGCCCTTTTTGAATGGTGTAATTTGATTATTTGGCAAAGGCTTTGGCTTTTTCCACCGTGGCACCAATCGTGTCCGCCAAAATCTTTTTTAAGTCCGAAGCGGCCATAACGTCCATACCCGCCGCAGTACAACCGCCGGGAGTAGCCACCTTTTGGGCGAGTTCCGCCGCAGAAAGCCCCGTGCTTTCCAACATTTTAGCCGCGCCGATAACCGTTTGTAGCGCAAGTTCCGCCGCCTGTTCCTTGGGCAGCCCATAAGCAGCCCCCGCCTGCGATAAGGCATCAATAAAATAATATACAAACGCCGGGCCGGAACCGGATACCGCCGTCGCCGCATTAAATACAGGCAAAGAAACCTCAAAGGTTTTACCCAATCCGTCAAATACGCCCATTACTTCCCGGCGGGCGCGCTTGGGGGTTTCCGGCGCAAAGTGGAAAAGAGTTACCCCTTCCCCCAATGACAAAGGTGTATTGGGCATAATACGGATAACGGGCCATTTCGGAAGCACTTGCTGGATTTTTTCCACACTCCACCCCAAGGCCATACAAATAAGCGGCTTGGCATTTACGCCGCTAGCCACAATTTGCTCCAACACAGGCGGCACTTGCGCGGGCTTAACCGCAATAAACAGCCAGTTTGCATCGTGAATAACGCGCATATTGTCCGTGCCTGCTTCAATCCCCAGTTCACTGCGCAGTTTAGCGGCGGATGCTTCCGTATGAACAGAAGCCAAAATATCTTCTTTGGCCCAACCGTGCTTTAAAAGTCCTTTAATAATGGCACCGCCCATTTCTCCGGCACCAATAAAACCTAATTTCATTATTTGCTCCCTAATTTTCTATGCGTAAACGGTTTTGCATCCGGCCCCACATAATCGGCCACAATCTGCCCGTTTCCGTACAACTTATATTTATAAATCGTCAAACCGGCCAAGCCTACCGGGCCGCGCGCATGTGTTTTGCCGGTGCTGATACCCACTTCGGCACCAAAGCCATAACGGTAGCCGTCGGCAAAGCGCGTGGACGCGTTGTGATAGACCTCCGCCGAATCCACCAAATCCATAAAAATTTGGACCTCGTCGTGATTGGCAGTTAAAATACAATCCGTATGGTGCGAGCCATAGCGGTTGATATGTTCCACGGCTTCCAAAATATTTTTGACCTGCTTAACGGAAAGTTTTTTCTCCCCGTATTCCGTATGCCACTCCTCTACCGGGCCAGCAACCGGGGCCAGTTTTGCGATATCTTCCCCGCCAAACAGTTCCACCCCGTGCTTTACTAAATGTTCCAGCAAGTCCTTTTTAAAGGGTTCGGGCCATACTTCATCAATCAGCAGGGTTTCTACCGTATTGCAAGCCGAAGGATACTGCGTTTTGGCATCGGTGCAAATTTGCTTTGCCATTTGTACGTCAGCCGAGCGCGCCACATAAATATGGCACACCCCGTCTGCGTGCCCCAACACCGGTATTTTGGTATTGGCTTTTACATACGCTAACAGCGAATTGCCACCGCGCGGAATAATCAAATCAAAATATTGATCAAGTGCCAACATTTGCGCCGATTCCTCGCGCGAGTGAATTAAATTAAGCGCATACGGCGGATAACCGGGCACAGTAGCCAAGGCATTTTGAAGCACTTTGGCAAGCGCATCATTCGTATATTGCGCTTCTTTGCCGCCTTTTAACACCGTAGCATTGCCAGACTTAGCAGTAAGTGCGGCAATTTGCGGCACAACATCGGGACGGGCCTCAAAAATAACACCTATTAAACCAATGGGACAGGAAATTTTATATAGATTAAGCCCCTCGTCCAATTCCGTGGCGGACAACACTTGCCCGACAGGGTCCGGCAGTTCTACCATTTCTTCCACTCCGCGGATAACTGTTTCCAGTTTGTCGCGCGTCAGTTTCAGGCGTTCATAAAGAGCCGTCTTCATTTTTCCGGCTTCCACGGCTTCTTTTGCGGCCTGTAAATCTAATTGGTTGGCCTGCAAGATTTCATCCGCGTGCACACGCAAGGCACACGCCATTGCGTTTAAGGCGCGGTCTTTGGCTTCCGGCGGCAAGGCACCCAGCACATAAGAGGCTTCTTTGGCCTTGGCGGCAATTTCACTTACGTTCATACAAATCCTCACAATAAAACAATGTTGTCGCGGTGGACGGCTTCGTCATAATTTTTATAACCGATTTTCTTGGCGATTTCTTCCGAGCGGCGGCCGGCTATTTTACGGCACTCCTTGGATGAATAGTTTACAAGGCCGCGTGCAAATTCTTGGCCGGCTTCGTCCAAAATGGAAATGGAATCCCCGGCTTCAAACTCGCCCGCTACGGCTGTAATTCCGGCAGGGAGCAACGAAGACCCCTTTTCACACATTGCCTTTTTGGCGCCATCATTTACGGTAAGGCCGCCCGCCACATTGGTAGCGTAGGCAAGCCACAACTTTTTACCGGGCAAATCTTCCACAGGCAAAAAAAGTGTCCCTTTAAAATCAGGCCCGAATACCGCAGAAACCGCCCCCGGTTTTTTCCCATATGCAATAATCATAGCCGCACCCGAACGCGTAACCACTTTGGCGGCTTCCAGTTTTGTTTTCATACCGCCGCGGCCGCGGGAAGAGGCGCAAAAACCCAAGGCTTCTATTTCCGGAGTAACCCCCTTTACCACATCAATCAGTTTGGCATTTTTATCCTTGCGCGGATCGCCATTATACAATCCGTCCACATCGCTCATTACGCACAGCAAGTCGGCATCCATCCCGCTGGCAACCAATGCGGAAAGTTTATCGTTATCGCTAAAACACACATTAACGCCTTTTTCTTTATAGCCGCGTAATTCGTTGGTGGAAACGGTATCATTTTGGTTAATCACCGGAATACAACCCAGTTCAAGCAAGCGGTTTAAGGTATCACGCAAACTCAAATAGCGGCTTCTGTGGGAAAAATCATCTTCGGTGAGCAACACCTGTGCCGCCACCACGCCCAACTGTTTAAAACCGTCCTCGTACAATTTCATTAGGCTAATCTGCCCCACCGCCGCGCAGGCTTGCTTTAAAGACACCACATCCGGCGCACTCGTCAACCCCAGGCGGCGCTTGCCCACACCCACGGCCCCGGAGGTAACAATCATTACTTCCTTGCCTTGGGCACGCAAGGCGGCGATATCTTCCATAAAAGAATATAGGCGCGACAACGCCAAGTCGCCGTTATCGGTGCTTAATGCGTTGGTGCCGAATTTAAATACAATACGTTTTGCTTTTTTAATCAGGGCTTTCATAAATTACTGTTGCACGGCGGGTTTAACCGTGGAAAATTCACAACGGTTGTTAAACGGACACACGGCACAATGCTCCAAATTAGGCTCAAAATCCGCTACTTCAATTTTTTTGCCAATATTGATAAAAGTTTCCAAAATTTTCTTTTCATCAAAGGCTTCAAACGGCGCACTCATCTGTTTGTTAAATGCCACAAAATAAAAGGTGGCTTTGCCCTTTTTCATATTCCAAGCCCGTTGGGCGCCTACGGCATAAATGCCCATTTGCAGGGAATCGGTTACCGGCAAGGATAGGTCCACATCCGTTCCGGTTTTGTAATCAATTACTTCCCAAGAGCCGTCCGGCAGTTTATCTATACGGTCAATCTTGCCGCGCAAGGTCCATTGTCCTTCCTGAAAGATAAATTCCCTTTCGGTGCTGTCCACCGTGGTTTTGCGTTCATATTCGGCTTGGGCATAGGTTTCCAACATTTTTTTGCCCTTTAAATACCACTCCATCTGCTCCCCTGCGCTGGAATATCCGGCTCCCAACCAACAATCGTCGTAATAAGACAACAATTCCGACGGGTCGTTACTTTCTTTGTGGTATGCCTCCAACGCACGGTGGATAGACACGCCCAAAGAAGAAGCGGGCACTAATCCCTCGCGCTTGCCCTCTATATATTTGTATTTATACAAAACCGGACACTCCAAATAAGTTTTTATTTTGGAATAGTTTAATTCATATACGTCGCTATACATGGGCAGGTTCGTCCTTTTGAATCTTGGCACGCAAGAAATGCACGAGCGTATCGCCGTATTTTTCCACGCGGTAAATTTCCAGCGTGTCCGGCACGGCAAACTCTTCGGTCTTGTGTGTTTGCAAGACAATAATGCCGTTGGGAGCCAACAGACGGGCCTCGGCTACATTTTTTAATGCAGGCTCGGACAAGGCCAACATTTTGTTATTAATGTCGCGGTAGGGCGGGCCCATAAAAATAATGTCGTAGCCTTCGTTGTCGCTATATGCCAGCAGAAAATCAAGCGGCTTTAACACATCCCCGCGGATAACCTTCGCACGCTCCGCAAAACCCAGGTGTTCCAAGTTGCGGTGGATATTTTTAATGCAGGCAGGCTCTCTATCCAGCATTACCGTACGCAAAGCCCCTCTGGAAAGTGCTTCCAAAGATACGTTGCCCGTTCCGGCAAACAAATCTAACATCATTGCCCCCGTAATGCGGGGACGCAAAATGTCAAAAAGGGACTGTTTAATACGGTCCGAAATCGGTTTTACGGGCAAATTTTTAGATACGGAGAAAATTCTGCGCCCGCGGGCAGTTCCGGCAATAATACGCATAATAATCCTTTATAACTGTGCAATACCTTCTTTCAAGGCAAAGCGCACCAGTTCGGCCTGTTTGTGTATGCCGAGTTTCTTCATAATATTGTTACGGTGCACGTGAATTGTATTTAAAGAAAGATTAAAGGTTTTGGCTATTTGTTTACTGCTGTACCCTTCGGCAATCAGTTGCAAAACTTCTTTTTCTTTCGGGGTCAGGCCCGTGGAATCACGCTTGCGGGCCGAGGTTTTACCCAAAAAGCCCTGCACAATATATTTGGACACTTTACTGCACAAATAAAAGCGTCCGGCGGCTATCTCCTCAATAGCATCTACAATTTCATCAGCGGTGGATACCTTAACGATAAACCCCTTGGCCCCGGCTTTAAGCGATTTTTCCACCGAAACCCGGTCGTCATACATACTCAACATAACCACTTTGGCTTCGGGGTCGTTCTTTACAATGCGCTCGGTGGCTTCTATCCCGTTTAAAAGCGGCATAGAAATATCCACCACATACACATCAGCCGGAGTTTTTGCGGCATAGTCCACCAAATCTTTACCATTGGCAATTTCGGCCACTACTTCCATATTTTTGCCTAATTTTTCCAATACTGCACGAACGCCTTGGCGCACAATGGCGTGGTCGTCCGCCAATACAATTTTTATACTCATTTGTTCCCCCCGTAAACCACGCACGGGCACGACACTTCAATACGCGTCCCTTTGCCCGGTGCGCTTTTAATAGAAATAGACCCACCCAACAGATGCACGCTGTCCTTCATAGCGCGCAAACCTACTTGGCGGATGGAGCCGCCTTTCAGCGGCTTAAAACCAACACCGTCATCCTGCACTACCAAATGGACCGTAAACTCATCCCGTTTCAACAACACATAGATATTCTTGGCCTGTGCATATTTGGCAATATTGGTAAGTGCCTCCTGCACAATACGGTAGAGCAAAATCTTTACATTATCGGCCACTCTGGCGGAGTTGCTCGCTGATTTATAATCAAATTTGTATGGAATATGTAGCATTTGGCTAGTATTTTCCAACAGTTCCTTCACTGCCCCGCCCAACGCGCCGTCATTTTCCAAACTGGGCGGACGTAGTGATACTATTATGTTTTTTACCCGCTCAATGCTATTTTTAATTTGTGTATCCAACTTGGCTATTTCCACCAAGGCCTGTTTGGTATCGCCTTCTTTTACGCTGACCTTAACCAAACTTAAAAGGGCCGTTAAAATAACTGCCGATGAACCGATTTCATCGTGCAGAGATTTGGAAATTTCCCGCTTTTCCGCTTCCCGTTCCGCTAATAAAATCTGCGCAAAAGTCTGCGGAACGGCCCCTTCTTTAAGCATATTGGCTTCGTGATAATTTTTGGCCCAATGGGTAATATCCCGCGTGAGCGCCAGAACCGTCGCCACCGTACGCTCTTCCCCGCGCAAGGGGATTAAGGTTGTCTGGTAAAAGAAATGCTTTCCGTCCTTTTCAAAACCCCACTCGTAGTGATGCACTTTTCCTTTCAATGCCTGCTCCAAAGCCTGCAAATGAAGCGGCACCCCGCGTACATCTTCGGCAGAGCAATCTAACACATTACTAATGGCCGTAATTTGGCGTGTTTTTACGTCAATTAACACTACGGCATCATACCCTTCCACCCCGTGTTTTTTAATGCTTTCCAAATCTTTGGCGCAATAAGCGGTTGCGCGTGTAGTAACCGCGCCCGCCAGCTGCTTGCATTGGAAACAAAAGCGAGACGGCTTCTGCTTATTTTTGGAAATCGTTTTTTTTGTCATAGACGTCCCCTAATACATCCTATATGATATTCTACTATATTTTGCGTATTTTTCTATAAATAGGGTTCCTGCGCGCGTAAAAGGAGAAATCCACCCATATTTGATATAATTTTGTATATGTCTAAACGTTTAAAAAAATTAATTTTTTCCAAATTATTTCTTTTCTCCGTCTTAGCGGGGCTGTTTTTGTTTATTATTGTTTGCGCGGTTTTTATGCGTTTTATTTTTTCCGGGCTGCCGCCGGTGTACGAAATGGAAGAATATACCCCGGCTGTTACCACCAAAGTTTTTGACCGTAACAACAATTTAATTCACGAGTTTTCCATTGAAAAGCGCAGTATGGTACCCTTGGAAGATATCCCGGTGGATTTGCAAAATGCCGTCGTAGCCATGGAAGACCGGGATTTTTTTTCCCACCCCGGCATTTCCTTGCGCGGTATTTTTCGCGCCGGTTTATATGACCTTATTTCCGGACACGCCAAACAGGGTGCGTCCACACTTACCCAGCAACTTTCGCGCGGCGTCTTTTTAACGCAGGAAAAGAAAATTATCCGCAAAATCCGCGAGATTATTTTGGCTATTCAAATTGAACACCAGTTCAGTAAGCGGGAAATTTTACAGTTATACTTAAACGAAATTTATTTAGGCAGTGGAGCCTATGGGGTAAAGGCCGCCGCAAAAAAATATTTTAATAAAGAACTTTCCGACCTAACCACCGGCGAGGCCGCCCTTATCGTAGGCTTAATTCCCGCCCCGGGGCGCTATAATCCCTTTGCCAATCCGAATCTGGCACGCCAGCGCCGCAACTTAGTGTTAGACGTGATGCAACAGCAAAATTACATTTCTAAGGACGAGTTGGAAAAAGCAAAAGCAGAACCGCTGCCTGAAAAACAGGAACAGCAGGAAGCCCAACCCGGACAATATTTTATTGAGCATATCCGCCGCATTTTGGAACCCAAATATGGGATGGACGTATTGTGGAAGGCCGGCTTGAACATTTACACCACGATTGACATCAAAGAGCAAGCCCTGGCTGAAAAAATAATGAACAAAAAACTCCAAGAATACGATGAACAGGTAGCCAAAGGATTAGGTATTGAAATTGACCCTAATGACGCAGAAGCCGATGTCCCAAATGACGAGGAAGAATCTGCCCCCAGAGAAAACTATCCCCGTCTGCAAGGAGCCTTTATGGTGCGCGACGTCAAAACAGGTGCCGTACGCGTGATGATTGGCGGACGCGGCTTTGACGAAAGCAAATTTAACCGCGCCACCCAAGCCAAACGCCAGCCCGGCTCCTCTTTTAAACCTTATGTCTGGATGGCCGCCCTGCAAAAAGGCTATACCCCCGCCACCTTGGTAAAAGATTTGCCCACGATGTTCTATTATGACGGACGCAACTGGCGCACATTTAACGAAAACTCCGATTTATATTCGTTAGATTTAGCCAAACAATCTTTTATCGCCAGCAAAGATTTTAACGTATGGGTTCCCAAAAATTATGGAGAGCGAAATGAGGGCTGGATTACCCTGCGAAAAGCCTTGGAAAAATCCAAAAATCTGGTAGCCGTAAACCTGATTGACGCTATCGGTGTAAGCGAAGTAGTCCGCGTGGCGCGTAAAGCAGGTATCACCGCCCCGTTACCCCGCGTGCCGGCCTTGGCCTTGGGGGTCAGCGTACTTACGATGGACGAACATTTAGCCGCTCTTACCACCTTTGCTAACGGCGGTATTCACACCGATAACTATTATATTGAACGCGTGGAGGATGCAAACGGACGCATTTTGGAACAACACGTTCCCATAGAAGAAGCCTCGTTCTCTCCGCAAAACTCGTACCTGCTTATCAATATGATGAAAGGTGTCGTCCAGCGCGGGAGCGGTGCCTATGTTTCGCGTTTGGGCCGCAATATCGCCGGCAAAACGGGGACCACCCAAAGCCACCGCGATATGTGGTTTGTGGGGATAACCCCTCACACTGCCGCCGCCGCTTGGATGGGGTACGACGATGACGCCTCACACGAAAACGGCGCACGCTTTACCGGCAGTACCACTGCCCGTTGGTGGACCGAAATTATGCAGGAAATCTTAAAAGACGAACCTAACGACGATTTCGCCGTGCCGGAAGGTATTTCCTTTGCGTACGTAAACCCCATTACCGGCAAACTGGCTATGCCGAGCGAACGGAATAAATTTTTGGAAGCCTTTATATCCGGCACCGAACCGCAAAGTTTCTAGCGGCCTTGGGCAGTATTTATGAGCCACGCAACCAAAACGAATTTTACCCGGTACTACGGCTTACCCAACGGAGCCGCTAAGGCCTATTTTGCGTGCCAAACCTATCTAAACCATAATAAAAATGCGGTGTTTGTTACCGCGCACGATACGGACGATTTTGACAGCGGAGCCAAGGAATTCGCTCCACGCGGGGCGGAAACGCTTACCTTGCCGGAAACCGATACCGGGATAATGAGCGCACTCTTTACCCTAATTACCCCCGCCGCCGGGCCGCGTTTGTTAAGCACGCATTACGAAGCCCTTACCACCCCATTGCCAAGCCCGCACGATTTTACAAACCGTTTATTCACCGTCCGCCGCGGCGACACCTTGCGCCGCCAGGAATTGCTGGACCGATTGGAAAATTCCGGCTACGGGCGGGAAGAATATGCCGAAACCCCCGGCCAATATGCCGCACGCGGGAGCGTGGTGGATATCTTTTGTTTAAACCGCCCGGAACCCTTGCGCCTGTATTTTGCGGGCAACCGTGTGGAAATGATTAGCGCCTACGACCTGGACACGCAAAACACCAAAGAACACGTGGAAAAGGCTGATATTATTCCGCTAAAATTTGAAAACACACCGGCTACTTTGGCAGACTACCTGCCCGGATTTTCCTTTATTTTTGACGAACCGGATAAAGAGTTTAATCTTGGAGATTATCCTAATTGTGCGGTTACTTCGTTACTTCCATCGGCAGACGGAGTAAATTTTGGCTTAAAAGCCAACATCTCCTTTAATGCCAATATGGACCTATTGGATAAAGAAGTAGCCTCTTTACAGGCCCACAACATCGTGGTAACTATCTGCTGTTTAAACCGTGGGGAATTGGACCGTATGGGCGAACTGGCCGCTGATTACGAACATTTAAAAAAGGCCGCCTTTAAAATTTCCCCGCTCACCCAGGGTTTTTGCAGTCCGCAGGAGCGTTTTGCGCTGATTACCTCTAATGAGATTTTAAGCCGCCGCTACAATGCCGCACGGGTCATCAAACATTTTGACATAGAGGGTGCCAAGCGCGTGCGCTTTAAAGAATTACAGGCGGGCGATTATGTCGTTCACCAGGAACACGGCATCGGCCGTTACTTGGGATTGGAAGTAATGGATAAAGAGGAAAATCCCACCGACTGCCTGATTATTGAATACCGCCGAGGCAGCCGCCTGTATGTGCCTATGTATGATTTTAAAAAGGTTCAAAAATACATTGGGGCCGGGGGTAAACGGCCCACCTTGTCCGTCTTGGGTGGAGCGACTTGGAAAGATGTCAAAAACCGCGTAAAAGAAGAAGCCCAAAACGCCGCCAAGGAGATTTTAAAATTAGAAGCCTTACGCCAAGCCACCCCCGCACCCGAAATTACAGGAGATGAGCGTATTGAGCAAGAATTTGCCGACTCGTTCCCTTATGTTTTAACCCCGGGCCAAGAACAAGCCATACGCGAAACCTTGCACGATTTGGACCTTGCCAAGCCTATGGACCGCGTACTGGTGGGTGATGTTGGGTTTGGCAAAACCGAAGTAGCGATGCGCGCCGCCTTAAAAGTGGCTCTTTCGGGTAAACAAGTAATGCTTTTAGTTCCCACCACTATTTTGGCGGACCAGCACTATAAAACATTTTCCAAACGGCTGGCGGGCTTCCCCGTAGTAGTGCGTATGCTTTGCCGTTTCCAAACAGCCAAAGAGCAAAAGGCCGTTATTGAAGAATTAAAAAACGGCATATGCGACATTATCATCGGCACCCACCGGCTGATGAGCAAGGACATACGTTTCAAACAGTTAGGCCTTGTAATTATTGACGAAGAACACCGCTTCGGTGTAAAACAAAAGGAAAAAATCCGCGCTATGAGCGCCGGCGTACACTCCTTAATGTTAAGCGCTACACCAATTCCGCGCACATTAAACCAATCGCTTGCTTCCTTGCGCGACATTTCTCTCATTGATACGCCGCCCCGGGGCCGCACCCCTATCAAAACCGTAGTCACCGCTTGGAATAACGACTTGGCCGCCGCCGCTATTACGCAGGAACTGGCACGCGGCGGACAGATTTACTATGTTTACAATAGTGTGCAAAGTATGGAATCTCGCTATTTGTTTCTAAAACAACTCGTGCCGCAAGCGCGTATTTGTATGGCACACGGGCAAATGAACGAAAAGGAACTGGAACAAACCTTATGGGATTTTAATAAGGGCAAATACGATATTTTGTTGGCCTCTACCATTATTGAATCAGGTATAGACATTACCAATGCCAACACGCTTATTGTGGAAAATGCACAAAACTTTGGGCTTGCGCAGTTGTACCAGTTGCGCGGACGTATCGGGCGCGGCAGCACCAAAGCCTATTGCTATTTGTTCCACCCGGATTGGCTGCTTAAAAAACCGGCCGAACAAGAGGACAATTTTTCCGACTTGGCAGCCGTATATTGGAAACCCAAAGAAGAAAAGGACCCCACCGAAGAAGCCCGCCAACGGTTAGCCGCTCTTATGGAATTTAGCGATTTGGGCAGCGGTTTCCGCCTGGCCTTGCGTGATATGGAAATCCGCGGCGCAGGTGAATTATTAGGAGTAAAACAGCACGGATATGTAAACGAAGTGGGGCTTAGTTTGTATTGCGATTTAGTAGCCGCAGAAGTCAAAAAATTAAAAGGGGAACGCGTAGAACGCACCCTGCAAGCCAAGGTAAATTTACCCTTGCCCGCCTATATTCCGCCCAATTATTTGCCGGATGACGCAGAACGCCTAAAATATTACAAGGAACTTATGAGCGCGGACGAAGCCAAAACCAAAAGTCTTTTAGCCCGCTTACAAGATTTTTGCGGCCCTGTTCCGCCCGAAGTGGAAAATTTAACCAAATTATTTCTGCTTTCTAACCGTGCGGGCAAGTTGGAAATCTACCACATAGATTGGGTGGACGGCGCATTAGAAATGCTGTTTACGCACCGTTTTAAAATGCCTCCCGCATTTCCGGGGGAACTATTTAACCGTTTTGGCCCCGGAAACATAGAATTTGTAAAATCTAAAAACGGCGACGGCGTACACATAGCCGCTCCAAAGGGCAAGGACCCATTGGTTTTCACCCAGGAAACGCTGACGTTTTTTGAAACCATTTTACGATAGGAAAAAATGATATAGTATATGAATATGAAATATCCGTTTTTACTTTTATTGCCCTTGGTGCTCGCCGGGTGTCAACAAGATTCGGCCCCTACACGCGCATTACCGGCAGCCCGCATCGGCAAGCAAACCATTACCGAGCAAGACATTAACGACCGCTTGCCGTTTTTGTCTGCCGAAGACAGGGAATTTGCCAAAACGCCGCTGGGACACCAAAATTTGGTGCAAATCATCACACGCGAAAAATTAATTGCCGCCGATGCCCGCGCCACGGGGATAGCCGACTCGGACGAGTACCGCTCGCTATTGGCCGACAAACGCGCCCAACTGGACCAAATTTATAATGAATTTGCCGCCGACACGTTGGAACGCCTTTGGTATCATAAATTAGAAGAGTCCGGCTCTCTCGCCGTCAGCAACAGAGAAGTGGATGATTACTTTAAAAAATATCCATATGAAATGACAATTAAACAAATTATCGTGGATAATGCCCAAACCGCAGACCAAGTTTTGCGTACTTTAAAAGCCTACCCTTCCCGTTGGAAAGAAATGGAACGCCAATACAGCACTGCTCCGGAGGCTTTAAAACAGTTTTCCTTTATGCCGGGGGAATATCTAGATAATATTGCCGTCATCGCGGCAAATTCTCCTTCGGGAAAGCCGCAAGGCTTCTTCAAAACCGCACAGGGATTTCATATAATAATGAAAACAGGGGAACGCCGTTTGTCCAAAAAAGATGCCGAACCGCGCATACGGGAAGTGCTGAAAAATAAAAAAACGGACGACGTGTTGGACTCTTTAAAAAATAAATACGAGGTTGTAATCTATGAAAAAAGCGAATAAATTGTTTCTGGCCGCTTTACTGGCGGTGTTGGGGATGAATTTACAAGCCAAAGTGATGGAATCTTCCGTCGCCACGGTAAACGGCCGGCCTGTGCTGGCTTCGGAGTATGACAATTACTTGGAAGGCGTTGTGGAACAATACAAAGCCGCCGCGCCGGACTTTTTAAAACAGCCCTATGCCCAAGACCTTTTAGGGCGGGAAGTGTTAAAAGAACTTATTTCCAAGGAACTGTTATATCAAGCCGCCGAGGAAGCCAAAATCCAAGTAAAAGATTCCGAACTGGATGCCGGGCTAAACGAAATTAAGGCCCGCTTTATGGTTGACGAAACCACCGGCAAGCCGGATACAAAAGGTGCAGACAAACGCTTTACCGAAGCACTTAAAAAACAAGGGATGAGTTTAAAGGCATACAAAAATAAACTTTCCAAAGATATTGCCGTGCGCAAATTAATGGAACAAAAACTTCAAGCCACCGTTACTCCTGTGGAAGAAGCCGATGCCAAAGCCCTCTATGCTAATGTAGAAGCGGTCATGAAGAATAACACTAAAAAAATCAAGGCGCTTGAAAAAGAAAACCCTGTTAAACTCAAAGAAGCGCAAGCCATCGCCGCAAAACTAAAACAACTTACCGGCGAGCAAGTGCGTATCGGTCATATTTATTTGGCCACCACCAAAGATATGAAACCCGAAGAAATCGCCAAAAAAGAAGCCCTGGCTAAACAAATTAAAAAAGAATTGGACGGCGGGATGGATTTTTCCGTAGCCGTCAAAAAATACACCGAGGATAAAAATGCCCTCGCCAGTGGCGGAGATATGATTTTGATTAAAGGAATCGCTCCAAAGGCCATTGACGACAAAGCCTTTACCCTGGCGGTAGGAAAAGTCAGCGACCCGATTAAAAGCGAGGTCGGCATACACATTATCAAAATTAAAGAAAAACGCGCCGAACGCTCCATTTCCTACGAAGATATTTCGCGCGATTTAGCCCAGTATTTGGCCCAACAGCGCGTACAAACCGCTATGGGTAAATATATTGAAGAATTATATAATAAGGCCGACGTAAAAATTACGAAAACCTTTGAATCGGATGCTCTTTTGAAAGAAGAAGCCGCCAAGCAAACTGATGCCAAAAAAGCCGAAGTGAAAAAATAATTCTTGGCAAAGCCGTACAGATAGTTATAAAATAAAAGGGCAACTTGCTGCTTTTTCCCGAAACTTTATTTTGGAATACGGTATGAAGCCCATAGTTTTGATTACAGCCGGGGACCCGTTGGGGATTGGCCCGGAAGTAACAGTAAAATCTTTAAAGAACCCGCTCGTACAGCGCGTGTGTTTCCCAGTAGTAATCGGGGAGCCTACCTCGCTGGTGCGTGCGGGTTTTTCGGATAAATTAGCCCGCCTGATTGCCATAGATTCTTCGGTCCCGCTGCCGGATAAACCCGTTCCGTCTTTTGCGGGAGGAGAAACCTCCTTTAAGGCGGTTGAACTAGGTATTAAACTGGCCCTTAAAACCAAAACTCCGTTGGTTACGGCCCCTATTAACAAGCAAAGTTGGTCTCTGTACGGCGTCCCCTATACGGGTCATACGGAACTGCTGCGCGAACACGCAGGCAAAGAAGGGCTAATGATGTTTATCAGCGGAGACCTGCGCTGCGGGTTGGTAACGGAGCATTTTGCCATTGCGGATTTGCCCCACTTGCTGACGCAAGAACGTATTGTAGCGGCCGGAGTGCATTTTAACCGCGCCTTAAAGCAACTGGGTATTCAAAAACCCCATATTGCCGTATGCGCCTTAAATCCTCACGCCAGCGACAACGGCAAATTCGGCACAGAAGAAAATGAGGTAATTGCACCCGCGGTAAAAGCCTTGCATCGCCATAAAATAAAAGCGGTTGGACCTTTACCCGCCGATGCCTTGTGGCTTGCGCACGCATCAGGCCAATACGACGGGCTTTTATGTATGTACCACGACCAAGCCTTACTGGGCCTGAAACTGGCCGCTAAAAAACCGATTGTCCACATCACGGCCGGGCTAAAATTTTTGCGGGTTTCCCCCACCCACGGCACGGCCTTTGACATTGCGGAGCAAAATATTGCCAATCCGTCCAGTATGACGGACGCGATTTTATTTGCCGCAACCCGGCATTTGCCACCCCAAATCTTTTGAAAAATCCCCGCCCAGTATAACCAGGCGGGGATTTTTACAATAAGGCTTATTTTAAAATGCAACCATCAGCACCGCATAAAGATTCACACATCCGGTGATTATCATCATTAAAACAGTAAATATTTTCTTCCCCTTTATCTATATATAAACCGTAATTTTTCCCTTTTCTATTAGCGTTGAAAGAATCACTATCATAAGAATATTGCCAATCTTTCGTATCAAAACAAAAATCATCAGGGCACTCATATACTGCACCTGGTAAATTTATATCCAAATTCACTAATGTGTTATCTGCCAATGTATATTTACCTTCTCCACAATGGTCACCCAGATCAACCCCTTCCTCCAAACATTTGACCTTATACGCATTTAATAAATTTTTTAACATAATGCGGGCTTCTGCAATTCTACTTTTTTCCACCGCCTTAGTGTATTGTGGCACCGCCACCGCCGATAAAATGCCAATGATTAGAACGACAACTAAAAGTTCTATCAAGGTAAAGCCCGTTGTTGCCGTGCGAAAGATATTCGCCATGCGGCCACCCCAAGCAAACGTCATTCCGTAAGGTTGCTGTACGGAATCTCGTCGTTTCGCAACCACAGATTCCCGACTAAAACACTCGGGAATGACACCACTAGCACAAGTAGCCGCACTGCTAACAGTACTAAACCCTTTCATTTTTTCTCCTTTGTAAAACCTTTATATTTACGCAAAACAGCCTTTTATACGCATTTTTATACGGCAGACACATCCGGGTACAACCCATGCGGAATATCAA